>CALWEE010000097.1 GCA_944376975.1 uncultured Lachnospiraceae bacterium | reverse complement strand
TGCTGAAGGAAAGCCTTCTTCAGGTGAAATACGTGATCACCAACGAGGCGGGCGCCTCGGTGTATTCGGCCAGCAAACTGGCCACGGAAGAGTTCCCGGAATTTGACGTGGGACAGAGGAGCGCGGCGTCCATTGCCAGACGGGTGCAGGATCCGCTGGCCGAGCTGGTCAAGATCGACCCCAAAGCCATCGGCGTGGGACAGTACCAGCATGATATGAACCAGAAAAAGCTGAGCGAAACGCTGGAGGGCGTCGTGGAAGACTGCGTCAATAAGGTGGGCGTGGATCTGAACACCGCGTCCGCGTCCCTCCTTGGCTATGTATCCGGGATTTCAAAGACCCTCGCTAAAAATATCGTCTGTTACCGGGAAGAACATGGCAGATTTTCCGACCGGAAAGAATTGCTCAAAGTATCCAAGCTGGGACCGAAAGCCTACGAACAGTGCGCCGGTTTCCTGCGCATCCGGGACGGAAAAAATCCGCTGGATAACACCGGCGTCCATCCGGAAAGCTATCCGGCGGCCGAGGCGCTGATCTGGAACAGGACTGGCATGACGGTGGCGGAATTTTTCCGTGAAGGCACGAAAAAACTGTCCGTCCCGGATCCGGAAAAGATGGCCGGGGAACTGGGGATCGGCGTGCCGACTTTGCGGGATATCGTGAAAGATATATGCGATCCGGGGCGGGATCCGAGAGCCGATATGCCAAAGCCCATCCTCCGGTCTGACGTGTTGGAAATGAAAGACCTGAAGGAAGGCATGGTGTTAAAGGGAACGGTCCGGAACGTGATCGACTTCGGCGTGTTCGTGGATATCGGCGTTCACCAGGACGGCCTGGTGCACATATCCCAGCTGACAGATAAAAAATTTGTCCGACATCCGCTGGAGGTGGTCAAAGTGGGCGACGTGGTGGACGTGAAAGTGATGAGCGTGGATATGGACCGCAAACGGATCCAGCTGACCATGAAAGTGTGACGCCGTCTGGTTTTTACGCGACATACGCGGCGCGGCCATTGACACGTGAGG
The DNA here is from genome assembly GCA_944376975.1 of uncultured Lachnospiraceae bacterium. GTDB lineage: Bacteria > Bacillota > Clostridia > Lachnospirales > Lachnospiraceae > Frisingicoccus. The sequence continues at coordinate 5,482 of CALWEE010000097.1, read as the reverse complement.
AAATGTGTGCTAGTATATAACAGTAAATATGAATAAGGAAATTCTTCGGGGCAGCGTGAAATTCGCGACCGACGGTGACAGTCCGTGACCTGCGTCAAGCAGTTGATTTGGTGGAATTCCAAAACCGACAGTACAGTCTGGATGGGAGAAGAAGATCATGTGTATTTTATGTGCCCCGGTTTTTTGCCGGGGCATTTTTACTGCGAAGAGAATAAGAGCGCGCGGCTGGGATACACAGGACATAAGCGAAGAACTTCCTTTATATGTAAAGGAGAGGATTGCTGTGGAAGCGAAAAAAGTGATGTTTTCAACGAGGACCCTGGTGACGGTCGGGCTGCTGTCAGCCCTGGCTTATGTCTTGATGCTGCTGGAATCGCCGGCTTATATCGGTTTCCTGCGCATTGAGTTCAGCGATGTGCCCGCGGTGGTGGGCGGCCTTTCGTTCGGCCCCGCGGCCGGCGTGTTCATTGAGTTGGTGAAAAACCTCCTGAAGGTCATATCCAACACGAAGACCATCGGCGCCGGGGAGCTGGCGAACCTTATCGTTGGCTGCGCCTATGTTGTCCCGCTGTGCGTCATTTACCGACGGTACCGGTCCAAATACAACCTTCTGGCCGGCTTCGCCGTGGGAACGGTTGTCATGTGCCTGGCGGGCATCGTAGCGAATTACTTTATCACCCTGCCCTTCTATTCCCAGATGTTTGGCGGCATGTCCAACCTGATCGATATGGTGGGCAGCCTGACGCCGGGATTCCTCCCGAAGATCGATTCCCTCTGGGGCATCGTGATCATCGGCATCACGCCGTTCAACGTGGTGAAAGGGATCATGATCTCGGTGGTTTCCTATTACGTATACAAGATCGTAAGAAAACCTTTGCAGGCATAACGGCATGACGTGCTGACAGCCCGCGGCGCGCAGGTGTCCGATCGTTCCAGGACTCTTGTGCACTGCGGGCTGTTTGTGTTATAATGCTACCCAAGGCATCTGCCGGGCAAACGGCCGGGTGTCCGGCGATAAACCTGCGTGTGACAGCAGATAGGAATGTGGAGGAATGGATATGGCAATGGAGCCCAAAGAAAGTACGCGAAAGCCGGAAGATATCGCCAAAGACAATGGAAAGCCGGAAAACATGGCGCAAGCGGCCCGCGAAGACGGCGGCAGCGAAAAGGGACCGGAGCGAAAAGACGATAACCCGTTTGCCGGCATCATAGGAAAACGGGATAAAGGGCGGACGATCGTAAGGACGGAAGTGGTCGGCGAAGACGGCCGGCGCGTGGATTTTTCCGTAAAAGTCGGCGTAAAAGAAATGTTCGATTTTCTCATGTATTACAATTACCATTCTGTCGGGGGCGCTTTAGGCATGCTCATCAGCGCCTGCAGCGGCGTGGCGCTTCTGATGTTCCATCGTTCGCTGGATTCGCTGACGAATACGATCCTCGTATTTCTGTTCCTGATCTATATCGTGATCAATCCGATCATGATCCGCGTCCGGGCAGGCAAACAGATCCGCTCCAGCGCGATCTTTGAATATCCGATGGACTATATCCTTGGGAGCAAAGGGTTCAATGTGACCCAGCAGGGTAAAGAACTGATCCGCGTCCCGTGGGAAGATGTTTATCGGGTAAGGGACACGGGAAATTGTCTGATCATTTATCTCAGCCGCGTCAACGTTTACATTTTGCCGAAAGACCAGATCGCGTCAAAACGGGCGGACATCCTTCAGATGATGCGGGAGAACACGAAAAAAGGCACGGTCAAAGTGAGGAGATAACCTATGGGATACAGTCGGACAGAAAAAGAAACCTTTTCACCGGAAGAAACGATGGCGCTGGGCGTTAAGCTCGGCAGCCAGGCCCGTCCGGGGGAAGTGTACTGCCTGGTGGGCGATCTGGGCGTGGGAAAGACCGTATTTACCCAGGGGTTCGCGAAAGGCATGGGCATCCTGGAGCCGATCAGCAGTCCCACGTTTACGATCCTCCAGGAATATGAAGAAGGGCGCCTGCCCTTCTATCATTTTGACGTCTATCGTATCAGCGACGAAGAAGAAATGGACGAGATCGGTTTTGACGATTACATTTACGGGCAGGGTGTCTGCCTGATCGAATGGGCGGGCAGGGTCGCCGGCCTGCTCCCGGAACATATCCAGGTCATCCGTATCGATAAAGACCTGGAAAAAGGCTTTGACTATCGCAAGATCACCATAGAAAGGGAGGCGCGTCCTGATGCTGCTTTTGGCTGTTGAAAGCTCCGGACTTGTGGCGTCCGTGGCGCTGTTGTCCGATGACGTGCTCATCGGAGAATTTACGACAAATTTTAAAAAGACCCATTCCCAGACCCTTTTGCCCATGCTGGATCAGATGATCCGCATGGTGGGAGCCGACTTAAAGGATGTGGACGCCATTGCCGTTTCCAAAGGCCCCGGATCGTTTACCGGACTGCGCATCGGCGCGGCCACGGCCAAAGGACTGGGGCTGGCCCTTGATAAACCGCTGATCGGCGTGCCCACCGTGGACGCCATCGCGTATAATCTTTTCGGGACGGAAAAACTGATCTGCCCGCTGATGGACGCGCGCCGGGACCAGGTCTATACCGGCCTTTATACCTTTGAGTCGGGCACGTTCCAGGTGATCCGCCCTCAGGAGGCGGTTTCCATAGGCGCGGTCGTGGAAAGGCTGGATGAGATGGGACGGCCAGTGATCTTTCTCGGAGACGGCGTGCCCGTGTATAAAGATTATATAGAAGAACATATGCGGACGGAACATGAATACGCGCCGCCCCACCTTTCCAGACAGCGGGCGGGCGCCCTGGCGGTCCTTGGAAAGCGTTACCTGGAAGAAGGCCGGGCCGTGCGCGGGGCCGATCTGATGCCGGAATATCTGCGCCTGTCCCAGGCGGAACGGGAACGGCTGGAGCGGGAAAAACAGCGCCAAGCCGAAGATCCGGCCGAAAGCGGAGGCGCCTTGTGACGGCCGGGATCCGTATCCGCGCCATGGCTGAAGGCGACCTGGAAAAGGTCGAGAAGATCCAACGGAAATGTTTTTCGGATCCCTGGTCCAAGGAGGGGCTTCGGGAATCCCTTGGCCTGTCCCGGACGATCTGGCTTGTGCTTGAGGCGGAATGGGGCGAAGATATCGCCCTGATCGGCTGCGCGGGCATGTATACGGTGGTGGATGAAGGCGAGATCGTCAGCGTGGCCGTGGATCCGGACGCGCGGCGCAAAGGATACGGCCGGGCGCTGGTGAGCCGGCTGCTCAAAGAAGGGGCTTGCCGGGGCGTCAGGCGGGCTTACCTGGAAGTGCGGGTGAGCAATGAAGCCGGTAAGGGACTGTACCGGTCGCTGGGCTTCGCGTCCTGCGGCATCCGAAAGGGTTTCTATGAACACCCTCCGGAAGACGCCCAGGTCATGTACCGTGAAGTTTTCCCAGCAATCTCCACTGGCGGACAGACCGAAAAGGAATGTATAATCAAGTCGTAACCGTACAACGGCCTGAGCAAAGGAGTAAGTCCATGAAAAAAACAGAGATCATATGTCACTGCTGTGGAAAAACGATCATACAGGCGGATTATCTGCATATAGAAAAAGACTGGGGATATTTTTCGGGAGGCAAAGACGGGGAAAGGCATGAGATCGACCTGTGCGAATCCTGTTATGACCGATGGGTACGGACGTTCAAATATCCTCCGACAGTTACGGAAAGGACCGAACTGCTCTGATAAACCGATAGAAAGGAAATATTATGCTGGATTTGTGTTTGCTTGGTACGGGGGGGATGATGCCGCTGCCTTATCGGTGGCTGACCTCCCTGATGCTCCGTTATAATGGAAGCAGCCTGCTCATAGACTGCGGGGAAGGCACCCAGATCAGCATCCGGGAAAAGGGCTGGAGCTTTCATGCCCTGGATACGATCTGTATTACCCATTTTCATGGGGACCATATCAGCGGTCTTCCGGGCATACTGCTGGCCATGGGCAATTCAGACCGGACGGAGCCGCTGTTGATGATCGGCCCGAAAGGCCTGGAAAGAGTCGTGCAGTCTTTGCGGGTGATCGCGCCGGAACTGCCGTTTAAGATCCATTTCGTCGAATTGACGGAAAAAGAAGCCCATATAGAACACAAGGGTTATCATATCGACGCTTTTCGCGTCAGTCACAAGATCACGTGCTATGGCTACAGCGTCTCGATCCCCCGGGCCGGTCTGTTCGATGTGGAGAAAGCCCGGGAAAACGGCGTGCCGCTAAAGCTGTGGAGCCGGCTGCAAAAGGGTGAGACCGTTACGGAAGACGGCCGCGCGTACACGCCGGATCTGGTGCTCGGGCCTGAAAGGAAGGGGATCAAAGTCACTTATACGACGGATACCCGACCGGTACCAGCCATAGCGGAGCACGCGAAAGGCTCGGATCTGTTCATCTGCGAAGGGATGTACGGCGAAAAAGGCGATATCAATAACGCGGTCAAATATAAACATATGACATTTGAAGAAGCTGCCCGTCTGGCCAAGGAAGCCGGGGTGAAGGAGCTTTGGCTGACCCATTACAGTCCGGCGCTTGGCAGGCCGGAAATGTTCATGGATGATGTCCGGGCGATCTTCCCCAATGCCCACGCGGGAAAAGACCGGATGTCCCGGGAACTGAATTTTGAGGAAGGAGTGTCGTCATGATGCCGGAAGGTCATGAGGAAATAAAAGAAAAAAAAGGTCATAGCCGTCCGGACGATATCCTGATCCTGGCCATCGAATCATCGTGTGATGAGACGGCGGCGGCCGTCGTTTGCAACGGAAGGGATGTGCTGTCCAACGTGATCTCTTCCCAGATCGAACTGCATAAGCTTTACGGCGGCGTCGTGCCGGAGATCGCTTCGAGAAAGCATGTGGAAAAGATCGATCAGGTGATCGCCCAGGCGCTGGATGACGCGGGCGTTACGCTGGACGATATCGACGCCGTGGGCGTGACCTATGGGCCGGGGCTCGTAGGGGCGCTCCTTGTAGGCGTGGCGGAGGCCAAGGCGATCAGCTACGCCCGGTCGCTGCCCCTTGTGGGCGTCCACCATATCGAGGGGCATATTTCCGCGAATTACATTGAAAACAAGACGCTGGAACCGCCCTTTCTCAGCATGGTCGTATCCGGCGGACATACCCATCTTGTCCTGGTGGAAGATTATGGGAAATACCGGATCCTTGGAAGAACGCGGGACGACGCGGCGGGAGAAGCTTTTGACAAAGTGGCGCGGGCCATCGGCCTCGGGTATCCCGGCGGTCCAAAGATCGACAAACTGGCCAAAGAAGGCAACCCGGAAGCGATCGCTTTTCCCAGAGCCCATATCGACGACGCCCCGTTGGATTTCAGTTTCAGCGGCGTAAAATCGGCGGTCCTGAATTACCTGAACGGATGCCGCATGAAAGGAGAGACCGTCAATAAAGCGGATGTGGCCGCGTCTTTTCAGGCCTCGGTCGTGGACAGCATTGTTGAACATACGATGCAGGC
>CALWEE010000096.1 GCA_944376975.1 uncultured Lachnospiraceae bacterium | reverse complement strand
GCTCTCCCTTTCCTTGGTCGCCGGATGTCGGCCGCAGCTGCTTGTCATGATCTTTCCGGCGGTATTCGCCCTGAAAAAGTGTTTCGCGAAGGAAAACGGACGGGAACGGGCGCGGGATCTGGGCGCCGCGTTTCTTCCCGCGGCGGCGGTGGCCATCGGACTGATGGCTTATAACGCGGCCCGTTTCGGCTCGCCCTTTGATTTCGGATCGGCCTATAATCTGACGACGAACGACATGACCCGGCGGGGCTTCCGGCTGGATCGGCTGGGACTTATCCTGTTTACGTATCTTTTCCAGCCGCTGAACGTAGAAAGCCAGTTCCCGTTCATTTCGCCGGCCCGCGTGGCCACCATGTATCAGGGGACCACGATCGTGGAGCCCATATTCGGCGGCCTGCTGTTCCTTATGCCCATTACGCTCATCCTGTTTTCTTCGGGCAGCCGCCGCGTCCGTGAAAGCGGCCTGCTGCCGCTGATCGTCGCCTTGACAGGCGGAGGCGTGATCGTTGCCGTGGCAGACGGACAGATGGCGGGGCTTTTGACCCGGTATTATCTGGATTTTGCCGCTCTATTGCTCGTCGCGGCCTTTATCACCGGCGGCGTCTGGCTTGCCGGTCGTCCGGCGGGTGACCGGCTGTGCCGGATCTTCTCCGCTTTGCTGGCTTTCGGAACAGCTGCGTGCATCCTTATGATCTTCCGGGATGGTTCCGGCTTCGCGGTGGAAGAAAATATGCCGCTGCTCTATCATAAAGTCATGACCGCCATACAATTTTGGATGTAGATTGACAACAGGCGGATGTTCCGCGGGCTGTTTTAAGGCCCGGGAACATCCGCCTTATTTTTTCACGGACGGGGGATCACCGTCTGTTTTGCCAGGAAACGGTCAAAACAGAGGGCGGCCAGCATTTTGGCCACATCCCCCGGTATAAACGGCAGCACGCAGACGGTAAGGGCGGCGGTCGGCGCGGCGTCCATGACCATACAGAACCAGACGGTGCCAAAGGCGTAGCAGACAATGGTGCCCAGGGCCATGGCGAAAAACTTGAGCAGGCGGCCTCGCGTCCGCTCCATGAGCAGACCGGCAATGACGATCATGGGGATAAAACCGATGATATAACCGCCGGTGGGGCCGAGAAGCCGGGCTGGTCCGCCGGCGAAACCGGAGAAAACAGGAAGGCCGGCCAGGCCGATCAGGATGTAGGCCAGACAGCTTGCCGCCGCCTGTTTCCAGCCGAGCAGACCGATCGAACAGTATAGGACGAATGTGGTCAGCGAAATCGGCACCGGCCCGATGGGAATGGAAAGGGGAGCCAGTACGCAAGTCGCGGCTGTCGTCAGGGCGGTCAGCGTAAGCAGCCGCGTCCGGTTCCGGCTATCGCGCGTCATGGCCGCGCCTCCGGCAGAAGGTCTTCAAGCTGTGACAGGATGTCTTCAAACCGTTCAAGGGCCGTTTCAATGGGAGCGGGCGTGGTCATATCCACGCCGCAGTCTTTAAGGAGCCGGATGGGCGTTTCGCGGCATCCGCTTTTCAGGAAACGGGTATAATCGGCCACAGCCGGGGCGCCTTCTTTTAAGATGTGGCTGGAGAAGGCGATGGCGGCGGAAAATCCGGTGGCGTACTGATAGACATAAAACGGCGTATAAAAATGAGGGATACGGGCCCATTCCATATCGATGGCTTCATCGACGACCATATCCGGACCAAAGTAGGTCTGGTTCAGGTCGTGATAGACCTGGCAGAGGGCTTTTGCCGTCAGGGCCTGGCCCCGGGCTTCCATCTCATGGGTGATCTTTTCAAATTCCGCGAACATGGTCTGGCGGAAAAGGGTGCTTTTGAACTGGTCCAGGAAATAGTTCAGCAGATAAGCTTTCCTGCCGGCGTCGGAAGCCTGGCTGAGCAAAGATTCCATCAGCAGGGCTTCGTTGCAGGTGGAAGCGATCTCGGCGACGAAAATGCTGTAGTCCGAATAGACGAAAGGCTGGGTCTCGTTGGTGAAGCAGGAGTGGAGCGCGTGTCCCATCTCATGGGCCAGGGTGAAGACGTCGTTTAATTTACCCTGGAAATTCATGAGGACGTAGGGATGGACGCCGTAAGCGCAGGTCGAATAGGCGCCGCCGCGTTTTCCGCGATTTTCGTACACGTCGATCCAACGGTCCCTGAAGCCCGTTTTAAGCCGGCGGACGTAGTCTTCGCCCAGGGGAGAAAGCCCGTGAAGGACAGCCGCCTGCGCTTCGTCCCATTTGAAAGACGGATATTCATAGGGGATGATGGGCGTATAGATATCGTACATGTGGAGCGCGTCCACGCCCAGCAGTTTTTTTCGCAAAGCCACGTAGCGATACATGGCGGGAAGATGCCGGTGTACGGCTTCAATCAGCCGGTCGTAGACCGATACCGGTATATCGGAGACATCCAGCCGGGCTTCCAGAGAAGAAGCGTATTTTCGGGCGCGGGTATAGAAAAGCTCCTTTTTTGCGTTGGTCTGATAAGCGGCGGCCAGGGTATGGGCGTGGGCTTTGTAAGCGGAATAGAGTCCCGAAAACGCCGCTTTGCGCACGTTCCGGTCCCGGCTTTCCATTAGAGCGATAAAACGGCCGTGGGTGATCTCGACGGTATTTCCCTTTTCGTCGGTGATGGAAGGGAATCGGATATCCGCGTTGTTGAACATATTGAAAATATTCTGGATGGACGCGGACATGTCCATGGACAGGGAAAGGAGCTGTTCGGACTCGTGGGACAGCGTATGGGCCTTCATGCGGGTGATGTCCTCCAGATAACGGCGGTACATCTTCAGCGCGGGCGCGTCTTTGAAGAACGTTTCCAGAAGGCCTTCCGGGAAAGAAAGGATTTCCGGCCCTTCGTAAGCGGTGGCGGACTCAAAGTCCATGTACAGGCGGAAAGCCCGGCCTTTAAGGGCCTGGCTGTCCGGATCGGCCGTATCTTCATCGCATTTTTGGAAAGCGTAATGGTAAAGTCGGGTAATCCGCTGGAGCTGCCGGTCCTTTTCGGCGAGATAAGCGTATAAAGAATCCGGGCTGTCAGCCAGATGACCTTCATAGCCGGTAAGGGCAGGCAGGTCTTTTTGGGCGGCCGAAAGATCCGCTTCAAAAGCGGCCGTATCAAGGTAAAGGGGCGTAAGGTCCCATGTATACGCCGGATCCGCGTCGCGCCGGTCCGGCAAAGCGTGTATGGACATAGAAAAACCTCCTGTCAGATGATGGTTTTTAGTATACCTCATGTGGGCTAAAAAGTACATTGTTCTCCATGAAGTACAAATGGATTTGATATTGATTTTTTTTTGACAATCTGATAAAATGCAAAGGACAATCAAATAATGAGAGTAATTACTTCAGTGAGAGGAAAAAGTTATGAAAAAAAGAATGAAGAAGATTCTTTTGTCAATGCTGACGCTTACAGTAACTGCTGCACTCTGCGCCTGCAGTGGCGGCAAGGGAAGTGAGTCTTTTGCGGATGGTAATGACTCTGAAGAAACAAAGACAGCCGTATCGGCTGAGACAGAGTCGTCTTCGACCCCGAAGAAGGGCGGAGAGGTGACAGTCGGTATCGCGCAGGATCTGGACAGTCTTGACCCGCACAAAATGGCGTACGCAGGAACCAGAGAGGTTTTGTTTAATGTCTTTGAAGGTTTGGTCAAACCTGACTCAAACGGCGATCTGGCGCCGGCGGTGGCCAGCGACTACCAGATGACGGATGACGGTAAGGTTTACACATTCACGTTGAGAGACGGCATCACGTTCCACGACGGGACACCGGTGACCGTTGAAGATGTTAAATATTCCATTGAAAGGTATGCGGAGATCCAGGGCGGAGACTCCGCTTTTTCTATCCTGGAAAGCGTGGAGACGCCGGACGATTCCACCGTCGTGGTGAATCTGAGCGAAGGCAACACCGAATTCCTGGCGTCTTTGACGCTGGCGATCCTTCCGGAAAGCAACGAAGCGAACTTCGATACGCGTCCCATCGGGACGGGACCCTTTAAGTTCGTATCCTTCACGCCGGGACAGAGTTTTGTGGTGGAAGCCTACGACGGTTACTGGAAGGAAGATTGCCCGTATCTGGACAAAGTGACGTTCCAGATCGTGGCGGACGCGGATACGGCCCTTACCCAGCTTCAGGCAGGAACGCTGGACATTTATCAGTATCTGACTTACGATCAGGCGGCGACCCTGACAGACGGCTTCAACGTACTGGAAGGCAGCGTCAATTATGTGCAGGGCATGTTCCTGAACAATGATTTTGAACCGTTCCAGGACGCGCGGGTACGTCAGGCTGTCTGCTACGCGGTGGACCGGGATATGATCAACGACTTCCTGTTCGGCGGAAAGAGCCATGTCATCGGTACCCATATGATCCCGTCCTTCAAAAAGTATTACAATGAAGAGACGGAAAGCGTGTACACCCACGACGTGGAAAAAGCGAAGGCGCTTTTGGCGGAAGCGGGATACGAAAACGGCTTTGAGCTGACCATCACCGTGCCCAACAACTACGCGCCCCACGCGGGAACGGCCCAGATCATCGTGGAGAACCTGAAAGAAGTGGGGATCACGGCCACCATCGATACGGTGGAATTTTCCACCTGGTATGATGAGGTGTATACCCAGAGAAATTACGAAGCGAGCATCGTGGCGGTGGACGGGACGCTTGCTCCGGGCAGTTGGATGACCCGGAACGCCAGCGACGATCCCAACAACTTTACCAATTATGACAACGCCGAATTTGACGATGTGTTCAGCCGGGCGCTGACTTCCACGGACGACGCGGAAAAAACAGCGCTTTACAAAGAAGCCCAGATGATCCTGGCCACGGACGCGGCTTCCGTCTATATCCAGGATCCGGCCAATCTGGTGGCCGTAAATGACGAACTGGACGGATATGTATTCTATCCCATATCGGCCCAGGATATGTCGGTCGTTTATTTTAAACAATAATATGCGGAAAGGCGCGAAGGGACCATGAAATATTTATTGAAAAAAGCATTCACTCTCATTATCACGTTGTTACTTGTTTCAGTGGTCACCTTCGGCGCCTTTTCCATCATCCCGGGAAATATCGCCATCACCCGGCTCGGGCAGAACGCCACGCCGGAACGTATCGCGGCGCTGGAAGCGGAAATGGGCCTGGACCGTCCGCTGGCGGAGCGGTATGTGGACTGGCTTTCCAACGCCCTGCATGGGGATTTCGGCGAATCTTACCAGTACAGCGGCGTCGCCGTCAGCGATCTTTTGCTGGAAAGGCTGCCGGTGACATTGATCCTTACGGCCATGTCCCTGTTCCTGATCCTGATCATCTCCATTCCCCTTGGCCTTCTGGCGGCCAGAAAGGAAGGAACGGTAATTGATACGGCGGTCAATCTGCTGACCCAGGTGACCATGGCCATCCCGGCCTTTTTCCTGGGTATGATCATCACGTTTGTCTTCGGACTGGCGCTGAAATGGTTCCAGCCGGGGAAATTCGCCATGCCCCAGGAAGATCTTTTCGGGTGTATCACGTATCTTATTTTTCCGGCGGTGGCCATCGCCCTTCCCAAGATCGCCATGGTCGTGAAATTTCTGAGAAATTCCGTTTTAAGTGAAGTGAACAAAGATTATGTCTGGACGGCGCGGAGCAAAGGCAGCGCGGAAAGCCGCGTGCTCACCGCCCACGTCCTTCAGAATGCCCTGATCCCCGTGATCACGTTCATCGCCATCGTGGTGGCGGAGATCATCGCCAACAGCATCGTCGTCGAACAGGTCTTTTCCGTGACCGGAGTGGGCCGTCTGCTCGTCACGGCGATCACCAACAGAGATTATCCCGTTGTGCAGGCGGTCGTCATGTATATCACGGCAGCCGTCGTCGTCATCAATTTTATCATAGATATCTTGTATCAGGTGGTGGACCCGCGGGTCCGTACAGAATAGGAGCGTCCGATGAAAAAGAAAAAAAACTTCAGTCTGCTGATCGGGCTTGTCATGAGCGGCCTGGTCCTTCTTCTGGCGGCCCTGGGCCGGTTCTGGACGCCTTATGATCCCACCGGGATGGACGCGGCTGTCCGGAACGCGGCGCCGTCCCTGGCCCACATATTCGGCTGCGACAATTTCGGCCGGGATGTGTTCAGCCGTATCATGAACGGAATGGGCACCACATGTTTTGTGGCGTTGTGCACCGTACTGATCGGGGCGTTCTTCGGCACGCTGATCGGCGCGGTCACCGGATTTTTCGGCGGATGGCTGGATGAGGTCATCATGCGTTTGAGCGACGCGCTGAGCGCTTTTCCAAGCATCCTGCTGGCCCTGATCTTTATAAGCCTTTTAGGCACCGGGACCCTTAACATCATCCTGGCGTTAGGCATCCTTTTCATCCCCAGTTTTGCCCGTATCGTGCGCAGCGAAGTGATCCGATGCCGCGAGCTGGAGTTCGTCAAAAGCGCCCAGGTCATGGGCGCGGGGCGTTTTCGGATCATCTTTGTCCATATCCTGCCCAACGCGGCAGTCAGTATGCTCACGGCGGCCGCGGTAGGTTTTAACAAC
>CALWEE010000095.1 GCA_944376975.1 uncultured Lachnospiraceae bacterium | reverse complement strand
TTGTTCCCAAGGACCCGTACAGGCGAATAGATGATCAGGCTGGGGTCGGTCATTTTGGACGGATCGTACGCCTCGGTGCGGATCCCGTCGCCTTCTTCCACGAACACCCGGTTCCGGCTGTTTTCGCTGCGTCCCATGATGAAATACGCCGCCACCGCGTGTTTCCCATCCGGCGATCTTCCGATGATGATGCCTCGGCCCGGATAGGCGTTTTCCTTCAGCAATGTGTCGATCTTCATTCTTTCCATTAGAAATCCTCCTTATTAATAGTCATCATTATATCACTATTACTAATATTTATCAATACCCTGCCGCGCATTGACAGAATATATCTTATCTGTTAAAATAAGTGTAATTTTTGGACAAAAATCGAATATTTATTCATGTTTCTCTGAAGAAAGGGTGAGTAGTTATGCCAAAGCTGAATGAAAATTACTTGAAAATGAAGGAAAACTATCTTTTCGCTGAGATTGCCCATCGAGTTGATAAATATGCAAAAGAGCATCCCGGTCAGAAGATCATACGCCTCGGCATCGGCGACGTGACCCGTCCCCTGGAAGCCGCGGCCTTGAAAGCCCTGCATGAAGGCGTGGACGCCATGGCCGCTTCCGATACCTTTATGGGCTACGGTCCGGAACACGGCTATCTGTTCCTGCGCGAAGCCATCGTCGCCTATTACGCTTCCAACGGCGTATCCATCACGCCGGAAGACGTCTTCATATCCGACGGGGCCAAAAGCGATACCGGCAACATCACCGACCTGTTCGCCGATGACAACGTCATCCTCATTCCCGATCCGGTCTACCCGGTCTATGTGGATTCCAACGTTATGAGCGGAAGGCGCATCCTGTATATTGACGGAAACGCGGACAATGATTTTCTTCCCCTGCCCGATAAACATATCCACGCGGACATCATCTACCTGTGTTCACCCAACAACCCCACCGGCGCCGCCTACACAAAAGCCCAGTTGAAAGCCTGGGTCGACTACGCCCTGGAAAACGAGGCCGTCATCCTCTACGATTCCGCTTATGAAGCGTATATCACCGATCCCGATCTTCCAAGGAGCATCTTCGCCATTGAAGGCGCGAAAAAATGCGCCATCGAGTTTTGTTCCCTGTCCAAGACCGCCGGTTTTACCGGCACCCGGCTCGGCTACACCATCGTACCGACAGAACTGACATTTACCGCTTCTTCCGGTGAGACCATGTCTTTGAACGCCATGTGGAACAGACGGCAGACGACCAAGTTCAACGGGACCTCCTATATCATCCAGCACGGCGCCGCCGCCGTCTTTACAAAAGAAGGCATGGCCCAGTGCCGGGAAAATATACGGTATTATCAGGAAAACGCCCGTATGATCGGCCAGATGCTCACGAAAAAAGGCATCCGCTTCTTCGGCGGGAAAAATTCGCCTTATATCTGGTTTGAGTGTCCCATGGGCATGGATTCCTGGACATTTTTTGACTATCTGCTGGATCACGGCCAGATCGTTGGCACCCCCGGCGCCGGCTTCGGGAAAAACGGCCGGAATTATTTCCGTCTCACGTCTTTCGGTCTGCACGAGAACACCCGCGAAGCCATGGAACGGTTCGATAAACTGTTCTGATATCTTTACAACGCATAAAGAGGGTATCCCAAAGGGACGCCCTCTTCTTTCTTTACGTATCCAGCCGCTCCTCCACCGTATCGAGGATCGTTTCCATGATCTTTATCCTGGCATAATATTTGGAATTGGCCGGGATCACATGCCAGGGCGCGTCTTTTGTGCCGGTCTCGCGAAACATTTCTTCCGCGGCTTTTTCATAATCGTCCCACTTTTCCCGGTTCCGCCAGTCCTCCGGCGTGAGCTTCCACTGTTTTTCCGGATCCGCCATCCGCTCTTTAAACCGGTGCTCCTGCTCGTTTCTGTCAATATGGAGCCAGAATTTCAGCAGGATCATCCCTTCCCGCTCAAGCATGGCTTCCATTTCCCGGATCTCCTCATAAGCCCGCGCCCATTCCTTTCGCGCGGCGAAGCCTTCCACCCGTTCCACAAGGACCCGCCCGTACCAGCTTCTGTCAAACACGGCGATATGACCCTTTTGGGGCATACGCTCCCAAAACCGCCACAGATAATGCCGGGCTTTTTCCCTTTCCGTCGGGGCGGAAACCGGAACGACTTCATACCCTCTGGGATCCATGGGCGCGGTGAGCCGTTTGATCGTCCCGCCTTTGCCGGCCGCGTCCCACCCTTCAAAAACAATGGCCACCGGGATCTTTTTTTGATATGTTTTTTCCTGCATGGCCCTCAGACTGTCTTTCAGCGCGTCATAACGTCTTTTATATTCCTGTCTGTCCATGGAACGGGACAGATCTATTTTCTCGAGGCGACCGCCTTCTGCCCGGTCCGTTCCCATCGGAAGATCCGACGTCTTACCGACGGAAAGCAGCCCCTTCTCAGGTCCGGACGCCACTTCTTCCATTACCCGGATGCCCGCTTCCCGCAGCCGGTCCGCGTCAACGACGATCCAGGGCGCCCACGGCGTATCGGTGGCTTCGATCATCTGCCGGTATCCCTTTTCCCACCGTTTAAAATGCTTTCTCTGGGAACGCTCTCTTTTCGTCCGCTTTCCATCCGGAAAATCCAGCCTGCGTTTGTGTTCTTCACGGGATACGCGCAGAAAAAATTTGAACACGATCATACCGTCCATCACAAGCTGCCTTTCCATCCGGCAGATCTCCGTCCACTTTTTCCTGACTTCCGGCTTTACCTTTCCGTCTTTGTCCGCCCGCGTATCATCTGTATACCAACTGTCATTAAACAGATGGATGCTGCCCTTTTCCGGTATTTCCATCATATATCGGCGAAACCATGGATAACGTCTTTCTTCCCTGTCCGGCTTTCCGAAAACGGCCACATGGAAGCCTCTCGGATCAAAGGGCAGGGTCAGTTCCCGTACGCACACGCCTTTGCCCGCTCTTTCCATGCCCTCGAACAGGATCAGCACCGGGATCTGTTCCTTTCGCGCGCTTCTTTGAAGGGACGCCAGCCGTTCATAGAGAACCGCCTTATCCGCTTTTTCCGTTTTCTTTCCTGGGTTCATGTCCTTTTTCCTCCCGTTTCAGCTCCGGCAGGCGCTCGGCCGCCTTTTATCCTATTCTTCCCCGGGCGGCAAAAAAAGATGCCCATAAAACATAAAATGTTCTATAAGCATCTTTCTTTTCAAAAATACTTTCTTGATCCCCACAGATTGCTCCGCTTTAATTCGGTGTACTCGTTGTACGCCTTTTCGAGGATCTGTTTTTCGTTTGAAAACTTGAGCAGATGATAGGCTTCGTGATATTTGTAATATCCCGAATCCACAAAGTACTCTTCCCGCTGCGGCCTGCTGTGATAGCTGTCCGACATCATCAGATACCAGTGGACATCTTTCACGATCACGTCATGGGATGTATTGAACGTATACTGGCTTTTTCCCACATATTTTATGATCGAGGCCCGGACGCCCGTTTCTTCACGGACTTCCCGCACAGCCGTTTCTTTGTACTCCTCACCTTCCTCTACTGTCCCTTTCGGTAATACCCATCCTTCATACTTATTCCTGTAATTCTTGTAAAGCAGAAGGATCTTCCCTCTGAATATAACCACACCCCCGCAGCTTACCGCTTCTGTCATGGCTGATTACCTCCGTTGTCCTGGTGTGTTTTCCTGTTTTCTAGTATACAACGTTTGAAAGTCAAATACAACCATAAACTTCCCGCCGCCAGGGCCCCAGGGCTTACTGCTGCCCCAGGTAATCGTTCAGCACCGCGTTCGCCACCGGCAGGGCGCTGGCATAATAGCCTTCATCGTTTTCCACCAGCACGCACACCGCGATCTTCGGGGATTCCACCGGAGCGAAGCCGATGAACCAGGAATTGTCGCCTTTGCCGTCCACTTCCGCCGTTCCTGTCTTACCGGCCACCGTATAGCCGTATCCGGACAGCGACGCGGCCGTTCCGTATCCGGTCACGTCCGACATCAGTTCGGTAAGCAGTTCCGCTTCCGAAGTGGTCATGATCGCGCCCCAGCTTTTCGGCGTATACTTCTTAACATTATCACCGGAAGCCGTCTGGACCGCGTCCGTCATATAAGGCTCCATCAGGTTGCCCCCATTGGCCACGGCGCCGGCGATCATGGCCATGTGCAGCGGCGTCACCGTGGTATTTCCCTGGCCGATGGCCGTCGCGGCAGTCAGCCAGTCTCCGGCGTCATCCGGCAGATCGAAATAACTTTCCACATGGGAAATATCCGTGGGCAGCCGGGTATTGAACAGCAGGCTCTCGCAGGTATCCCGGAACAGGCTTTTGTCAAGCTTCAATCCGATATTGCCGAAAGAAGCGTTGCAGGAATAGGCAAAAGAATCATAAAAATCCTCTTCCCCGTGGACGTTGCCGTCAAAACAGGTGATGTATTCATCGCCGCCCAGGTTGATCTGACCCTGGCAGGTATACCGGTAAGCGTCGTAGTCGGCGCCGGACCGGATATAGGCGAGGGACGTGAACGTCTTGAATATGGAACCGGGCACGAAACGTCCGGAGGTGGTCTTGTTGAGCAGCACATCCTCCCCTTCGCCGGAAACGATGGTCTCATAATCGTCCGGCAGCGTATTGGGATCGTAATCCGGTTTGGACACCATGGCCAAAACCCGCCCGGTATTCGGTTCGATGGCCACGACCGCCCCGTCATTGTCGCCCATGGCGTTGTACGCCGTCTGCTGGAGCGAGGCGTTCAGCGTGGTGACCACCTGATCGCCCTGATTTTTTATGCCCCGCAGATCGTTGAGGATATTGTGGAGGGGATTGGTGTTGGAACGGAGCAGATAAAAGTTGTTGGTCAGTTCCAATCCCGACTGGTCGATCTCGGACGTGCCCACGGCGTGGGCAAATATGCGGCCGAAAGGATAATACCGGCTCTCATTTCCATTTTCATCCGTCACGGTCTTGGCAAGCGTCTGACCGTCGCTGGAGACGATGTCGCCTCTGACGACCGTATCGGCAAAAGCGTTGACCCGCACATTATACGGACTGCTGATGATATCGCCCGCGACAAAGCCGTTGAAATAGACAAAGTAACCGATCATCAGGACGAACAGGCCGGCAAATACGTATGTGACCGCCAATATCTCCCTGTTCTGGCTGCGGCGCCGTTTTCGCCCGGCTTTCTTTTCTTCTTCGGTCTGATCTTTATCATAAAGATCCAGGTGGGGATCGTTTGCGTCCAGTTCTTCTTCCGGTACGTCAAACAGATCGTCGATCACGTTCCCGTCCGGATCCAGCCGTTTTTTCTCCCGCGGCTTACGGGCCTTGTCCGAGCTTCTCGGGCGTATATCCGGCACGTCCAGTTCGTCGTGATCCAGGTGGAACTCAAAATCGTCTTCCGGCGTCAGGTCATCATCGATATTCAGTTTCCGATAAACTCTCGTTTTCCCTTTCTCGTCTTTTTTCAAGCAGATACACCTCTCTTTGTCTCAGAAGATATAAGCCCTGGATCACCGCGAAAATGATGATCGTGGACAAAACGCTGCTGCCGCCGTAACTGATCAAAGGCATGGTCACGCCCGTATGGGGGATCAGTTTGATCACGCCTCCGATGCACAAAAACAGCTGGAACCCGTAAGACGCGCTCAGGCCGATGGCCAAAAGCTTGTAAAAGGGTTTGACAAGGCGCAAAGATATGTTGATGAACATGAGCAGGCAGCTGAAATAGACCAGTATGAGGCATATGGCGAACAATGCCCCCAGTTCCTCGGATATGGCGGAAAACACAAAGTCGCTGACGACCACCGGTATGGTTTCCGGGCTGCCCTTGAACAGTCCCATCCCGAACCAGCCGCCGGTGCCGATGGCAAAAAGGGACTGGGCGATCTGGTAACCGGCGTCGTTGTAATGCCCCCAGGGATCGCTCCAGGCGGTCACCCGGGTCTTCACGTGGTCGAACAGGCGATAGGCGATGACGCCGGCCGCCGCGCCTCCCGCCAGTCCCAGGAACATATATCGGAACTGCCGTGTCGCCACATACAGCATGATCAGATACGTGACGAAAAAGATGACCGCCGCGCCAAGATCCCGTTCCGCCACAAGGGCCAGCACATAGGCGGCCGCCACAGCCGTGGTGACCAGGATCCGTTTAAAACTCACGTTGACAGACAACATGGCCGCCACGAAAAAGACAAATACGATCTTCGCCAGTTCCGACGGCTGAAGGGAAAAGCCGCCGATGGAGATCCAGTTGGTGGCACCGTAACGGTTCTCTCCGATAACGAACACCGAAGCGATCATCAGGAAACCGAAAACGCCGTAAAAGACGCCCCACCTGTCCAGCGTCCGGACTTTCGCCATGAAGACCGGTATGGCCAGGCTGACGCCGATGGCCGCGATGGCTATGATGAACTGGCGCACAGCCATATCGTAATCCAAACGGGTCTGGATGACAAAGCCGATCATGAGAAGATAACACATGTTATTGACGATCAGCCGGGACGCGTGCCTGTATACCGTGCTGTAGACGATCA
>CALWEE010000094.1 GCA_944376975.1 uncultured Lachnospiraceae bacterium | reverse complement strand
CTTTTCTTCAAAATACCTGCCGCAGTCGCCTATTTCCCGCCACGGTCCGCCGCCTTCCAGCACGTTCAGTTCTTCCATATCGTCCAGAAGCGTTTTTTTCGCTTCCCTAAGCGTTTCTACCCGCCTGCGCAGACGCTTGTATTCCGCTTCCCACTGGCCGGCCTCCATTCCTTTGAACCATTGCTCCAGACGGTCCATCTCCTCCCGGCACTGGCCGATCTTATCTTCCGTTTCTTTCTTTTTGGCCCTTCGTTCTTCCTGGGCCGCGTCTATTTCCTTCCGTTCCTGTTCCAGCTTTTCAACCTGCTCCAGTTCACGGGCGGCGTTCTTTTTGGCCTGGCCGATCCCCTCCTCCAGAAGTTTCCGTTTTTCCTCCAGATCTTTCCACGTCTCCTGCCGGTCGGCCAGTTCCGCGGACAAGGCGGCCACGTTGGCGTTTCGGATCTTTTCTTCCAGTTCTCCGATCATCTGCCGGGTTTTTCGCGTCTTTTTCCCGATCGCTTCCGCTTCTTTCCGAAGGCGTTCGATCCGCTCATATCGGTCCGCCAGTTCGGCTTTTCCCTTTTCCAGTTCTTCCGCCCGGCGCTCCGCCTCCTCCCATATTTTCTGACTTTCGGTCAGCTTTTTCCGGATGTCCAGGACCATCTGTTCGCGATCCGGATCGACGATCCGCTCCCGGTTGTTCTTAAATATCATGAGCAAGGTATTGCCTGCCCAGCACAGCTTTCTCAGGGCGTCTTTGTCATCGCCCAAAGGCTGACGGTCCGCCGTTTTTCCTCCGGCTTCTTTTATGTCCTGACACAGACAGTAAAAGATCTTAAGGGCGTCGTTTATCGTGGTGTTTTCCGCCTGCCCGACCGCCTCCAGGCTCTGTTTTGTCCGGTAAAATTCCATGACTTCTCCTCCTCTTAAAGAACCCGTTTCACATCGGTGATCTCGAACAGATCGGCGTACCGGGTCAGCTCGATGACATGATCTGCTTCGCCGATATGTCCGGCGAGCAGGTCGTAATCGTGGATATGAAGGCTGATCACGCCCGACTGGGATATGGAAAACCCGATGACCGCCGTATGATAGGTGTTGGTGATCACGTGACTGAGCTTCTTCGCGAACGCTTCTTTCGCCAGGGCCGGGCGGGCCGTTCGGTCGTCGTCGCCGAAATTGATCAGGAAATTCCGAAAGCCGCCTTTGGGCGCCATGATCACCGTCGGCGCGTCGTCTGCCGGGCTTCGGGCAAAATAGACCCGGTCATATTCCAGATCCTGTTTGTAGCGGATAGCGTAATTTAAACACGGGTCCCCGGTGATGGGATCGTAATTCCATACGCCGATACTGTAGGCGGCCGTATCCCTAAGGCGAACGCTCCCTTCCGCCAGCAAAGCGGCGCCAAGCGATACGGCCTGTTCCCGGTCTTCTCTTTTCCGTATGATCCCTTCCGTCCGTTTATCTTTTACCCGGATCCGGAACGCTTCCTCGATCTGCCTGCGCACCAGGTAAAAATTGCCGAACCCGCCCACCAGGGCGATCTTGAACGTGTCGCTCCCACCGTTCATATAATCCAGTCCCCGTTTATCCATAAGCTTTTTCATCTTTTTAAGATTCGCGTCCAGCACCGGATAAATGACGCGGGCATAAACCGCTGCCAGCGATCCGTAAGATACGGGGATGTCTTTTCCGTTGTATTCGATATAGGTGAACATGTGCTCCGCCATCTGTTCCGGATAATCCAGGTAAACGTCAAATTCCTGGAGAATGGCGTCCGACCGGTTGACGATCTCTTTTTCCAGTTCATCCACCGCCTTTAAAAACCGGCCGTCCTTTTTGACCGGCATGCCGGCCTTCGCGATGGCCTCCGCCATCACCGTCTCCATATAGACGATGCCGGCTTTCCCGATCTCGCCGTCCTCGTTTTCCCCGGCGCCGCACCGGTCCAGTATCTGGACTTCCATGACGTCTTTATCCCCTTCCGGAACATCTTTCACGCGGGTCAAGGTGATATCCAGCGTTCCGCCGCCATAGTCCACCAGCAAAATACAGCCGTTATAGCCTGTATGGCCCGTTTTCCTGTAGTTATACGCGAAAAACGCGGCGGCGGCAGCCGGTTCGCTGACGATCCGCACATGCTTCACGCAGCCCATCCGTTGACAGATCTGTCCCAGCGCCAGCCGTCCATCCAGCGTCCCCGCCGCGTCATTCCAGATCTCCGGCGCGCAGATGACCAGTTCGTCAACGGCTGTTTCGTCCAGGTCCGTCAGCGCTTTCCCCAGATAATATCCGATAAAACGCCGGGTCACGCTCTCCGGCGTATGTTCGCCTGTAAATCCTCTTTCGGCGAGACGCGCCGGATCCTTTTCCGGAAGGAGCATCTTGAACCCTTTTAATAACGTCACGTCTTTTTTCCCTGTACGGCTCTTGGCCGCCCGGCCGAATTCATATCTTCCGGTCGTGTGGTCGTACGCCGCCACCGACGGGATATAGGGCGTATCCTGACCAAGCGTCAGCGCTTTCGGTTCCCCGCTGTTTTTATCCACGTAGGAAATCGTCATATACGTGCTTCCTCCGTCGCATCCGATCCCTTTCATGCTATCCACCACTCTTTCATGATCTTTTCCACCTGATCCCGGGCGTTATCCAGCGCTTCCTTAACATCTACGGACGGCGTCATCGTCATATAGCCGATCGCGTTGTCCATCTGGCAGATGGCCTGCCTGTATCCGTCGATCTTTTCCGCGCAGGCGGCGGCCTGATGCTTCATGCTGTTTACCTCCGTCTGGACAGTCTTTACTTTCCTCAGCTGATACAGCGTCTTTTCCGCCTTCGCCGACAGTTTCTTTCCGTCTTTTGAAGCGCCCTTCCATATCCGGATCTCGTCCAGGACGTCCGGATACTGCTCCTTTTCTTCTTTGACCGCTTCCACGGACCGTACAAGCTCCGCCTGTTTTTCCGCCACTTTCCCCTTCAGGACCGCCTCCCGCTTTGTTTCCTCAAAAAGTTCCCCGCCAAGCTTCAATGTTTCCATATAGGCCCGCGCGCAGCCAGGATCCGGCGTGTCCGGCCCTGCCATGTAAAGAAGGGCTTTTACGGAACGTTCAAGCGTTTCCATATCGCCGGCGGCCGCGGCGGCCTTCCCCGCCGCCATGCACTGTTCCATACAGGCCGACGCTTCTTTTCCCCATCGGTATGACAGGTCTTCTCCCGTTTTCTCCCCGTATCCGATCCGCGGCTTTCCAAGCGCGTTTTGCGACGCCGCCAGATCGTCCAGGATTTTTTGCCGCGCTTTATAAAAGGCTTCCTCATCGGTCCGCCCCATGGGGTATATCCGCCATTTTGACAAAGGTTTTTCCCGGATCTGCTTTCCCGCGAAAGCGGCAAACCGTTCAAACGCCTTCAGCACGGGATCGGTATCATACAGCCGGATCGGATCCGCGTCCATCTCAAAACGTTCGCCGATCTGATCCGCCACGGACTGTCCGCCGGTCAGCCCCAGTCGGACCATGCTCTGATCCATGGAAGAAAACGCCGGTTCTTCGCTTAAGTATCGGTAAACGACCTGAAGCTGGCGTTTTTCATTCGCCGGAAGGATCGGCCCGGCCGCTTCCCTGAACGACCGGGAATGGTACCAGGCCCATATGAAATCCGCGTAGTCCTTTGCCCGTTCCATATAAACGTCCATGTTCCGGCCTTCCATGAGGAAAAACCGGCGGATCATGGAATGAACGGCTTCCCGGTCCATCCGGTTAAGGAAACAGATCCGCTCTCCCATCTTCCGGACAAGTTCTTCATAGACCGGCGTCCGGCTCCCGGCTTCGTAGACCGCCTGTATCTCCGGTATGAGGCCGGATCTGAAAACGCTGTTCTCCGGCGCGAAATACTGCCTGGCCACATCCGCGTTGGCCGGCGCTTGGATCAGGAGCAGATGACGTTTTCTGAGAAACCCTTTGCTTTCCTCCGAAAAGGCCGCCGCCACGTCCGGATACGCGCCGATCCGGTCAAAGATCTCCACCGGGAACACAAACGCCAGATGCTTCCTTGCCCGCATCAGCCGACAGATCAGCCGGAAGATCTGGGCTTCGTTCCCGTTTACCCGGCCTCCGCCCGCAGGCCGATCCGGCGCGCCCCGAAACCACTTTCTTAAAACCTCCCGATACAGACGCTTCCCCATCCCCGCTTCGCAGATCCGGAGGGAATCCCCGTCTGACATGGTCAGCCGAAGCCCTTTTTCCTCTTCTTCCACGAAAAAGATCCCTTCATAGCCCTGTCGGCGCAGCAGCATATAAAGATACCGTTTCAGATCCAGCCTGATCAGGCTGGGCAGATAATAACGGTCTTCATTGGCAAACACGAACTGTATCATCCCTTTTTCCGGATCAAATCTCATCGCACGCCTCCATCCGGCCTTTTTCGCCTTTTTCATGATCTATCATCATTATAGGGCGCTTCCTTTCCCCCTGCCCCCGCCTGTTTATCCAAAAGGCTTTCTCGGGCGAAAAAAAAGACGCGGAACGTCTTTTTAACGCTCCGCGCCTTGATCGCGATCAGTATTTTTTTGAAAAGATATGTTTGATGAACACATAGACGATGATCATGAACGCCAGCAGATAGCCGAACGCGCCCAGAGCCGGGATGCCTAACACCTTCGGCTTCATGTCGGTGGTACAGATGATGCTGGAGCTGATCAGCAGGGCCATGACCCACAGTCCCATGACGATATTGCGCACCAGACGCCGCAGCAGGACGGACAGCTGCCGGGACGCGTGAAGGTCCAGTTTCACCGTGGTCTGCCCTTTCAGGTAACCGTGAAGGACGTCCGCCAGCAAAGACGGTATATCCGCCGCTTTATACAGCGAGCGGTACAGGTGCTTTCCGCCCTTTTTCAGGCCTTCCTTCAGGTCAAAATCTTTCAGGAAATTGCTCTTGATACGTCTGGCGGCGATCTCGGTCATATTGATATCCGGCGCGATATCCGCCAGCAGGCCTTCCATCTGGGTCAGTCCCCTGGCGAGCAGGGTCAGTCCATGGGGCATGACGATCTCATTTTCTTTCATGATCTCCATGAGATCGGTCATCACTTCCGCCACGTCGATGCTTCCCATACTGGCCGTCCCGTACTTGACCAGCAGCGCGCTGATATCTTTATACAGCCGGCTGGTATGGGGCCGTTCTTTAAATTCGCCCAGCGCCAGCACCGCCTCCTGGATCTTGCCCACGTCGTTTTCCGCGATGCCTTCCACTGCCCGTTCCAGAAGTTCCCGGTCCCTCTCGCTGAGCCGGCCCATCATGCCCATATCGATCCAGACGATCTTGCCTTCCCGGACGCGTATATTCCCGGAATGGGGATCCGCGTGGAAATAACCGTCTTCGATGACCTGCTTGATGAAGTTATCCACCAGCTTGCTGCCCACTTCCCGCAGGTCGTAGCCATTTTCCAGAAGCTTCTGCTTTTCGTCGATGCCGAAGCCTTCTATGTATTCCATGACAAGAACCCGCCGGGTCGTATATTCCTGGTACAGCCGGGGCGTTTCCACAAAGGCCACGTCCTGGTTCTTCCTGGCGAACTCTTCCATGTTTTCGGCTTCTTTGAGGAAATCCATCTCCTCTCTGGCCACGTTCCAGAGTTCGTCCAGCACCATATCCAGATCGACCATGCCTTTAAGGCTGACCGGCGGCATCAGCTTCACCGCTTTGTGCAGCAGAGCGATGTCCCGCGCCATCGTTTCGTATATGCCTTTCCGCTGGACTTTGACGACCACTTCGCCGCCGTCCGTAAGCACCGCCCGGTGTACCTGGGCTATGGAAGCCGATCCTAAAGGTTCATGGACGATACTCTGGAAGATCTCCTGCCATGGGCAGCCATAATCTTCCTGAAGGATCTCTTCTACTTCCCCAAAGGGCATGGGCGATACTTCCGACCGCAGGCGCATCAGTTCATCACAGTAGCGCTTGGGCAAAATGTCGGAGTGCATGGACATGATCTGCCCGATCTTTATGAACGTGGGGCCCAGATCTTCCAGTATCATCCGCAGTTTTTCCGGAGTGACGCCCCGGGTGATGCCGTGTTTTCTCAAAACGGCTGTCATCTCCCCCAATCGGGACCGATAGGGGGACGACTTCTTTTTGCTCATGCTTCTGCCTCGTCATCCGGTTTGGCGTCCGGATCGCCGGTTTCTTCCGCCGCCTCCGCCTCTTTCGTTTCCATCTCCCGAATACGGGATTTTAACTGTTCCATCTGTTCCGGCGTCATCTTCTCCAAAAGTTCGTCCAGTTCTTCCGGCGTGGACGTCTTTACGGAAACGTTGACGTTGTCCCGGACCGTCTTTTTGATATTGTGCTTTAATTCTTCATTCAGGGCCTTCCCCTGCTCTACGGTCAGCTCGCCTTTCCGGACCATCTCGTCAAGTACTTCTTTTGACTTTTCCGCGGTCACCGCCACCGCTCCGATACCTGCCAGTAAAACTTTTTTAATGCCGTCTCCTAAAATATCCATAATATATCCTCCCTTCAGATGACCCGTCGCCTTTCGGCCGCGTTTTCACGCGCGGC
>CALWEE010000093.1 GCA_944376975.1 uncultured Lachnospiraceae bacterium | reverse complement strand
CCCGTCCGTGGTAACTCATACCATTGACCACAGTACCGTCCGTTTCCGAAGACGCGTTGACCACATAGCCTCCGGGACACATGCAGAAAGAATAGACGCCCCGTCCGCCGGAAGTTTGCGCTGTCAGCTTATAATCGGCCGGCCCCAGCGTTTCATGGTCGGAAAGGCCGTACTGGGCCTGGTCGATCATGGCCTGGGGATGTTCCACGCGCAGGCCTATGGCGAAAGCCTTCGCGGTCATGGCCATTCCGTGGGACCGGAGCATGACGTATGTATCCCGGGCGCTGTGCCCGACGGCAAGGACGAGGGCGGCGCAGGGCAGTTTTCGTCGGCCGTTTATCGTCACCTGGGTGATGGCGCCCTGCTCGGTCGTGATATCGGTGACTTTGGAATCGAAGAAAACGCTGCCGCCCAGACGGCATATTTCTTCCCGTATATTTTTGACCACGCGGCACAGGATATCGGTGCCGATATGGGGTTTATTGTCGTAACGTATATGTTCCGGCGCGCCGGCCAGGACAAATATGTCGAGTACCTGCTGCTTCCTTCCCGCCGGATCCTTCACGAGGGTGTTGAGCTTGCCGTCGGAAAAGGTACCGGCGCCGCCTTCGCCGAACTGGACGTTGGTCCGAAGATCCAGAGGTTTTCCCTCCCAGAAATCCTGCACGGCCCGCATCCGCCGATCCACGTCCATGCCCTGTTCCAGAAGGATCGGGCAATAACCGGCCATGGCAAGCATAAGACCGGCGAAAAGTCCGGCCGGTCCGGTGCCCGCGATGACGATGGGACGATCCAGTTTTTTTGTCCCGGTCACGGCGAAACGATACGGACGAAGCTCCGCTTTTTTGATATCTCTGTCCTTACAGCGTTTTAAATAACCGGGCTCATCGGTTATATGGGCGTATACCGTGTATATGAAACGGATATCCGGCTTGCGCCGGGCGTCGATGGAACGTTTGCCGATCGACCATGAGATCAGCCGCTTTTCGGGAATATTCAGTTTTTTGACGATCGCTTTTTGGATCTTATCTTCACCGGCCGTATAAGGCAGCCGGATCTGGTCGATCTTCAGCATGACGTATCCCTCTTTCTTTTGGCGGCGTGGGTCCCGGAAAGGATGCCTGTCGCCCAGGCCCAGTGGAGATTGTAACCGCCGCACGCCCCGTCGGCGTCCAACAGCTCCCCGATGATGTAAAGCCCAGGATGATAGACGGACTCGCAGTAAGGCATGCGGACTTCGTTCAGCAAAACGCCGCCGGAGCAGGCCTGGGCCTGATCAAAGCCCCGGGAGGCGACGATCGTTGCCGGAAAATGAGTGACAAGCCGGACAAACCGCTTCAGGCTCTCTTTTTGCTGCCCGGAAGTTTTTTGGCCGTCCGGATGGAAATCGGACAAGGCCGCGCACAGCGCCATGAGCTTTTCCGGGAGAAGGCCGTTAAAAAAGGCCTGTTCACTCCGGCCGGACAGACGTTTTAGACGCCGCGTGAAAAAGTCTTCACATTCCGCTTCGCTCCATTCCGGGAAAAAGTCCAAAACACACTGGACCTTTTTCTTTTCCAGAAGACCGCGGCAGGCCAGGGAACACAGCTGAAAGACAGGGATGCCCGAGATGCCGTTTTCGGTCATCTGGATCTCGCCGGCCTGACAGTCCTGCAAGATCCCGTCTATGAACAGCCGGACAGTCCCCTCTGTCCGCACGCCGGCGACCTGTTTAAAATAGTCTTCTTTACAGCGCAGGCCGTTTAAGGCCGGTACCACCGGACGGACGGAATGTCCCAGTTCTTTCGCGAGAAGGTAACCGCTGCCGTCGGAACCCAGGTTTTCTGCCGCTTTCCCGCCGCAGGCCAGGATGACCGCGCCGGATCGGATCTTACGGATGTCAGGCGCTGCGGAAAGATCGGGCTTGGGTTTTCGCTTCTTTTTCCCCGCATCCGGTCTGAGGGGATAGGTCTTTACGGTCAGCGCGTAGCCGTTATGTACAGGAGAGACACGGACGACGCGGGAACAGGTCATCATGTCCACGCCGAGAAAATCAAGCTCCGCCGTCAGCGCGTCGCGCACGGACGCGGCCTGAAAGGACCGGGGATAGACATAGCCGTTCCGGGATACCGGTTCAACGCCAAGCTCTCTGAAAAAATCCATGGCTTCCCGGCTGCCGAATGTTTCCAGTACCCGGGCGACCGATCGCGTATGGCGGCTGTGATAATATTCCGTCGAAATGGACAGATTCGTGTAATTGCACCGCCCGTTTCCTGTAGCCAGTATCTTTTTCCCGGCTGTCTCCATACGTTCGATCAGGCAGACGGACGCGCCGGAGCGCGAAGCGGCTATGGCCGCCGCCATACCGGACGCGCCGCCTCCGACGATCGTTATATCATACTGTTTCATGCGCTCTCCTTTGGGTAAGTTCCTGTTCATTATGGAACAGTATATCACATGATACGGTTTTCTTGCAACGCATGACTTAACTGGAATAATTCTGCAAAAATCCGTACAGCGCTTCTTCGTCTTTGACCGGCATGCCGATGATCACGCTGCCCTGAAGGCCAAGGGGAAGATCCCTCAGTCGGATCGAAGGATAATCGCATACGGTTTTTTTGTCCGCGTAATACACGACGACGCGCCCTCTTTGATAGACCACGTAGTATTTGCAGAAATCCTCATCCGGGTCGTAGATCTTGCGTAGGGTCACGCTTTCCGGCGAATATGCGACCACATCCCAGCTGATCAGCCCGTCTTCGATCTCGGACAGGGGCAGGTCTTCCATATAATCTTTCAGATAGGCGATCAGCTCATCCCTGTTGAAGCCAAGATAAACGGCCGGCATATGGGACACGTCTTTATCTGTCTCGCCGGTCTTTAAGTTGCGGGTTTCAGTGATCAACCGGGTCGTCGGCAAGATGGCGTCTTCTTTGCGGATGACCTGGGCCGCGCCCTGGGCGTCTTCTGATGGGTCGGCCGACGTCCCCAGATCGGCGAAATAAAGATAGCTGCCGCCATAGGCCCCGCCGATCAGACACGCCCATAACAAAAAGCAGATGACTTTTTTCTTCACGGATAGTCCTCCTTTGAAAAAAGTATCTGCTTTTTTTCAAGTTCTATACAATGGTTATCATAATAAATGGATCCGGTACAAGAGCCGGACAAGGCTGGCGCCTTTCGGGAACATATACAGCTCTTCTTCCGTGACCGCCCGGGTGATGACCATGACAAGGGCATAGGAAACGACCGCGATGAGGATCGCCAGGAGCACGGAGACCGTATTGGATCCGAGGATGAACAAAATGCCCCGATAGCTTAAGAAAGCGATGGCCCCCATGATCAACGACGCGATCAGGGTGGGCAGGGCCATTTTGGTCAGGTCGATCCGATAGCCTACCAGTTTCATCAGCGAATAGAAATTCAGCAGGCACATGCAGAACGAGAAGATGATATTGCCGTATATGATGGCAAAAATATGCAGATCCGCGAAGGCCAGAAGCACCACTGTGAACAGGATATGTATGCCGAGGGATATGAGGGCGTTGATGACCGGCACCTTCATATAGCTGCT
This sequence comes from uncultured Lachnospiraceae bacterium, assembly GCA_944376975.1. Lineage (GTDB taxonomy): Bacteria > Bacillota > Clostridia > Lachnospirales > Lachnospiraceae > Frisingicoccus. The sequence goes on along the minus strand of CALWEE010000093.1, from coordinate 3,002 downwards.
TGCCTGAAGGACTGTGGACGTGAGCGTGGACAAAGCGTAAAAGACCACGTTGACCGCGCCGACAAAAAGCATCCTGCCGGGCAAGGTGGTAGCGTCGGAAAACAGCATCTGGATGATGGGTCCGCCCAAAAGGGCGATGCCGACGGCGCAGGGAATGGCGATCATGAACGTGATCTTGATGCCCATATCCATATGTTCCCGCACCTGTTCCGGGCGCTTTAAGGCGATGGCGCCGGCGATGCCCGGTATGATGGCCACCGACAGCGCGGAGGTGATGCCCAGAGGCAGGTTGATCAGCATCTGGTATTTGGAACTGTATATACCGTAGAGTGAGCTGATAAAGCTGGTCTGATATCCCAGATATTTCAGTATGTTGCTGAAAAGGGACGAGTCGATCAGGCTGCTGATCTGATATACGGTGGATGTGAGCACAAGGGGCACGATCGTCAGGATGACCATGCGGTAGATCTTCCGGTCTTCCAGTATTTTTTTCGTGGGATCCTTGCGTATCCGTCGGCGCATGGTGGGCCGGAAAGACGCGTAGATAAAATACAGGAAGATCACGCCGGAAGCGGCGCCCACAAGCGTACCAAGCGTTCCGCCGGCAGCGCCGTAAGCGGCGCCTTTGCCGATCAGGAGCGCCGCGGCCACGATGGAAACGATGGCGTTGAATATCTGTTCCAGCGTCTGGGAAACAGCGGTGGGCACCATTGTCCCCAGGCCCTGGGTAAAGCCCCGGAATACACCCATCACGGCGCATACGCACACCGTCGGCGCCAGGATGCGAAGGGCCGGCGAAACTTCCGTGATGCCGCCGAAAAGGGTCCGGGATATGAAAGGCGCAAATATAAATGTGATCAGGGCCAGCGTGCCGCTGAACAAAGCGGAAAATTTAAGGGCGCATCGAAAGATGGCCGCCGCGTTTTTATATTCCCGCCGGGCCACCCGGGCGGCGATCAGCTTGGAAACAGCCGTCGGCACCGCGCTGGTGGAAAGGATGACAAGGATCTGATATACTTCATAGGCGAAACCATAATAACCCATACCTTCGTTGCCCACGATATTGGTCAGCGGTATACGGTAGATCAGGCCGATGAGCCGGACGATCACCGACGCGGCCGCCAGTATCGTACTCTGGGTGATCAGGTCTTTCGCGCTGTTCTTTTTCGTCTGAGCCATGAAGCACCTCTCTTATTCAAGGGTAACCGATGTGTCTGACGGTACCAGAGCCATGTAGGATTTACCCGGATTCAGCGAAACTTCCGTGCCGTCAGCATAGTAATAACGGGTCTTGTCGTTCTTATCCGCCTTTTTCCATGTGATCTCCACGGCTTTTCCGTCGCTGATATAAAGGCCTTTTCCTTCACCGTAAAGACTGAAGTCCTGATGATCCTGTTCACTGATGACCGACCGGTCGGCATATTGGATGACCAGGTTTTTAAAGGTCAGCTGCGCGTCGTTTTCCACGTCGATATGGGCTTCCCCAAACTGGAAACGGTCGTAAAGGCCGGTTTCGGCGTCATATTCAAACCAGGGGCTGTTGGCCGAAAAAGGCAGGGTCACCTTGGACGCGTCCTGGCCGTTTTCGGGGACGGTATCTTCCGGGTTGAACACAAGTCGGCTTTCGTAGCCTTCCGGATAATCCCGGGTCTGTCCGGTCCAGGACAGGGAGGCTTCCAGGCCTTCTTTGTTGGTATAGACATTATGGGGCGCTTCCCGGTCGTCGGTCCGGTAAAAGACGGTCCCATCGTCATAAAGGCCGTTGACCGACGGGATGCCGTCGGCGGTGATCCGTTCTTCCGCGAAGGGAGACCAGCCGAAATGAACGTAAATGGCGTCGTTGTCGTTGGACAGATCCACATAGTAATGTCTGGCGCTGCGGACAGAGCCGACTTTGTCAAGTCCGGAGGTATCCTGGAAAAGGCACATCAGACGGGTGATCCCGTATTCCACCGGACATTCATAGACGATCTCCGCCTGGCTTATGCCGCTTTGGGGGATCGCTTCCTGGATATTATTGATCATGATGGCAAAGGGACGTTTTGTCCCGATGGCTGTATCCACCGGTTCACCGGTCAGGTAACTGTACATCATGCCCTCCGGAAGGGCTGCCCGTGTTTCCTTCTCCGTTTCTTTTGCGGTTTCCGTTTCTTTTGTTTCAGTTTCTGTCTGCGTTTCAGGCGCGTTTGTTTCTTCGGCTTTTTTGCATCCGAAAAATACGGCGCCGCACAATGTAAGGGCCATGATGGCGGCCAGTGTTCTTTTTATCATTTGAAATTCCTCCTATCCTCGGGTCAGATCAAGCTGTTTCAGGATGTCTTCCTGACGGCGTTCCATATCTTCCCGCTCCGCTTCCTCCATATGGTCGTAACCGAAAAGGTGGAGCATGCTGTGGGCGGTCAAAAAACCCAGTTCCCTTTCAACGCTGTGGCCGTATTCCCGCGCCTGGCTCAATATTTTATCCGCGCAAAGAACGATGTCGCCCAGTATCAGTTCGCCGGTCTCCGGGTCAAAATAGTCGGTCACTCTTCCCTTTTCCACAACGGAAAAGTCGCCCGGCTTTTCATATTCGATCATGGGAAAAGAAAGAACGTCCGTCACCCGGTCGATCTTACGCGTCGTCCGATTGATCTGCCGGATCTCTTCCGGATCAACGAAGGTCACGCAGATCTGGGTTTCGTAAGGACAGTCATATATGTCCAACGCTTTTTCGATAACGGAGCGGACGATATCTTCCCATCCTTTTGGAAGCGTCCGCTCCTGGGTTTCACAGGAAAATAAAAGGGTCATGGACGATCGGCTCCTTTCCGCGTCTTTGGTCGGCCCCTCCGGGCCGTCTGACGGCTTTCGTATTTTTCGTAAGCTTCAACGATCTTCTGCACGAGAGGATGACGGACCACATCCCGCGCGGACAACATGCAAACGCCGATCTCATCGATATCTTTCAGGACTTTCAGCGCCATGTCAAGGCCTGAGACCGCGTCTTTCGGCAGGTCTTTCTG
>CALWEE010000092.1 GCA_944376975.1 uncultured Lachnospiraceae bacterium | reverse complement strand
CCAGTATATTCCACGGATTGACGCCCATCTCATCGATCAGGTAGCTGACCCGATGGGTCAGTACCCGCGTCTTTCCGGAACCGGCTCCGGCCAGGATCAACAGCGGTCCTTCCGTGTGCAGAACCGCCTCTTTCTGAGCCGGATTCAAAGAATCATATATGCTCATCTGATCTTCTCCTCTTTCTCCTCTTTTTCATCAAGCCTTCCGCGCCGTTTTACGACGCTCAGATCGACCGGTATGGGCCGATCTGTTTTCAGGCTCTCTCTTTCCACTATACAGTCAAACGCCGCCAGGCGCACGCCCGCTTCCCGGGCTTTGACCAGCGCTTCGCCAAACGCCGGCTGGGTCCGCATATTGGGTTCCATGCGCGTGACGCCTTTCATCTGGATGACAAACACGATCCAGGCTTCATAACCTTCCCGGACAGCTTCCTCAAGCTCCCGGATATGTTTCAGTCCCCGCTCCGTGGGCGCGTCCGGAAACCGGGCGACGCCTTCTTCTTCCAGGGTAACGCCCTTGACTTCTATGTAGATCCGTCTGGCCGGTTCCGTCCCTGTCTCCACATACAGATCAAACCGGGAATGTCTGAATGTCTTTTCCCGCTGCACGCGGGTCACATCAGAAAAGAGACGGCCCTCCCGGACCATCTCTTCGACGACGACATTCGGCGCGGCAGAGTCCATATTCACCCACTGCCCGTTTTTCATGACGTTAATAAGCGAATATTTTGTTTTCCGGGACGGATTGCCGGAAGGCTCCAAAAGGACAGGAACGCCTTCCAAAAGAAGCTCCCGGCATCTTCCCGTATTCTTCACATGCGCCTTTTCCAGGCGGCCGTCCACCATCACTTCCGCGATGAACCGGTTGGGCCGCCGAAGGAAAATGCCTTCTGTCATACTTCTGTATTCCATGATATCAGCCGACCGAGCCGACAACGATGTTGTCCCAGATGGGATCGGTCTCCACGGTGTATTCACTCTGCCACTGGGCATACTGTTCTTCAAACGCTTCCGCCAGCGCTTCGTCGGAGGTCTCGCCTGTTTCGGAGGAAAGCTGATCCAACGCCGCGTTGTAAACCTTCGTGGACAACGCTTCTTTTTCATTGACCGTTGTCACGCCCTCCAGCGTCAGCCCGAAGTCCTGACAGATCGCGCTGCCCAGACTGTCGATATACTCTTTCGCCGCGTCCGCGCACTGCTGCTTTTCTTCATCGGTCAGCGCCACGTCGTAATCGCCGGCTTTCGCGATCAGGATCTCTGTGCGCACGAGGCCGTTGTACAGTTCATTCTTCGCGTAGTCACCCAGGAGCGTCCCGTCGTCCATCGTCGTGTTCCACGGAGACTCGCCGTACTGGGTCGTATAGAAATCACGGAGCTGGTAAAGGTATACGTTCATCTCCACCATGGAGATCGTCTGGTCGCCCACGGTGATGACCGATATCGTATCTTCTTCCCGGGCGTCCGCCTCGGTTTCAGCCTGAGGCTCCTGCCCGCTCTGGGTCTGGCCTTCCGACTCTACTGTGACCGGTTCTTTCGTTTCGCCTGTAGTCTGTCCGGTTTTATTCCCAAACAGGAACATGCCGATCAGCACGCCGATGATCGCGCCCATGATGATGCCGCATATAAAACAGAATACAGCAAAACCTGCTTTATTCTTCTTCATGTCAAACTCCTTTCAACACTTTTCCCGTTGTTGCCTTCCCAGTATAACATATTCCGGGCAAATTGAGTAGCATATTTCTTTATTTGCATATGATAACTATATAGGTATTTGACCTGCCTTTGAACAAGGAGGATTCTATGGAACCTTTGTTGAGCGTCGATCATATCGACTACGCCTATCACACGCTTGACGGAGAAACAAAGGCACTGGATCATCTTTCCTTTCAAGTTCATTTTAATGAATTTCTTGGGATCATCGGGCCAAGCGGCTGTGGCAAGACGACGCTTCTTTCCCTGATCTTCGGATTGCTCACGCCGGAAGCCGGCAGAATAAAGATTCACAAAGCCCTTTCAAGAAACCACAAGATGCCCATAGGCTATATGCTCCAGAAAGATCATCTTCTGGAATGGCGGACCGTTTATCAGAACGTCACCCTCGGCCTTGAGATCAACCATCAGATGACGCCGGGATATATTAAACCGGTGGAGCAGATGCTCCGGGATTACGGTCTGGACGCTTTTAAACATGTCCGTCCGTCCCAGTTATCCGGCGGCATGCGCCAGCGGGCCGCCCTGATCCGTACACTGGCCATGAAGCCCAATCTCCTGCTCCTTGACGAACCGTTCTCCGCCCTGGATTATCAGACACGGCTCAACGTGGCCGAAGATGTCTATAAGATCCTTCGCCGGAAACACAAAAGCGCCATCCTGGTCACCCACGATATATCTGAAGCCATCAGTTTCTGTGACCGGGTCATCGTTTTATCCGGGCGGCCCAGCCGCGTGAAAGCCCAGGTGCCCATCCGGCTTTCCCTGGAGGAAAAAACGCCGCTCAAAGCCCGCTCGGCCAAAGAATTCAAAGACTATTTCAATCAGCTGTGGGGTGAACTGAATGGATAGACAACAGGCTTTTTTGACCCATTACCGCCAGCGCCGCCGTTTTGTTCGGTGCGTTCAGATACTGACCGCCGTTTTATTCTTCGGCCTGTGGGAGGCGACCACCCGTCTTCATATACTGGACGCGTTCATTTTCAGCAGCCCCTCCCGCGTTCTGGCCACGTTCATCGACATGGCGCGGGACGGAACGGTCTTTTACCATATCGGCGTCACGTTATACGAAACCTTGCTCAGTTTTGTCATCGTCCTCATCCTCGGCACCGGCATAGCCGTTATCCTCTGGTGGAACCGGAAGGCCGCCGCCATATGCGAGCCTTACCTGGTCGTTCTCAACAGTCTGCCGAAAACGGCCCTGGCGCCCATCCTCATCGTCTGGCTCGGGAACAATATGAAGACCATCATCGTGTGCGCCGTTTCACTGGCCATTTTCAACACGGTCATCCATCTTTATACCTGTTTTTCCGAAACCGACGGGGATAAACTGCTGCTGATCCGGACCCTTGGCGGCGGCAAAAAAGAGATCCTCTCCAAGGTCATCCTTCCGGGAAGCATCCCCTCTCTGATCAGCAATATGAAAGCGAACATCGGATTATGTCTCGTCGGCGTCATCATCGGTGAATTTCTGGCAGCGAACGCCGGGATCGGTTATCTGATCATCTACGGCAGCCAGGTCTTCAAGCTCAGCTGGGTGATCATGAGCATCGTCCTGCTGTGCTTTATCGCCGTCGGTCTGTACGCTCTGATCGGCCTTCTGGAAAAGATCTACCAAAAAAGGCTCTGATCGCCATTGACGGCCGTCTCCCGGGCCGGTCAGACGCCGGCGCGGCCGGCGAAAAAAATCCGGAGAAAGAACCGTCCTCAAACGATTGTTTCTCCGGATGACCGGCCTGTCGTCTATGTATGCCTTTTCGTCCTATGCTTCTTTTTTATCCGCGCTTCCCACAAAACTGTATTCCACCCGGATAACGGCGTATACATTCGCGTGCGCCTTATGGATCCTGTCCCCGATCTGTTTTTCGATCTCTCCGGCGCGGTCCATATCGTCCGGTGAAACGACCACGTCAAAGATGAGATTGATGTGGGTATTGCCCCGGACCATACGGAAATCGTGGATCTGCCAGCGGGGATCTTCTTCTTTTACGAACCGCTCCACTTCCTGCCTGAAACGGTTCAATTCCGGATCGTCCGTGACGATGGGATCCATATGGATGGTCGACTCGCACATGAAGCGTTCGTCCAGCTCTCTTTCGATATTGTCGATCATGTCATGGGCTTTCAGTATATCGGCTTTGTAAGAAACTTCCGCGTGAAGGGATATGAGACGGCGGCCCGGCCCGTAATCGTGGACGATCATGTCATGGACGCCCAGCACGCCTTCATGGCTCATGACGGTCTGATAGATATCCTGCACCAGTTCCGGTGACGGCGCCGATCCCAAAAGAGGCTGGATTGTGTCTTTCGCCGTGGAAAAACCGGCTGACAGAACGAACAGGGCGACGATGGCGCCTACGATGCCGTCGATATTTTTTCCTGTCGTACCGAAGATGACGAGCCCCAGAAGGACCGCGCCTGTGGATACGCAGTCGCTCAGGCTGTCCGCCGCTGTCGCTTTCATCGTCTCCGAATCGATACGCTTACCAAGCGCCCTGTTAAACCGGGACATCCACAGCTTTACCAATATGGACACGGCCAGTATCGCCACGGAAAGGCGGCTGAAGACCAGTTCCTCCGGGTGGATGATCTTTTCCACGGAAGACTGGAGCAGCTCAAAGCCCATCAGCAGGATGGCCGCCGCGATGAACAGTCCGGACAGATACTCGATCCGCCCATGGCCGAACGGATGGCCCGGATCGGCCGGCTTTCCCGCCATCTTGAACCCGATCAGCGTAACGACCGATGACGCCGCGTCGGAAAGATTGTTGAACGCGTCCGCCATAATGGATACCGCGCCGGTCATCAGCCCCGCAAAGAGCTTAAAAAGGCACAAAAGCACATTGCACAAGATCCCTACGCCGCCGCTTAAGATCCCGTAGGACTGGCGCACCTTCGGATCATGGATGGCGTCCCGGTTTTTTATGAATAAACGTACGAGTAACTGAGTCATAACGATCACCTGCATATCCTGGATATTTAAGTCCTCATTGTATCATGGCTCCTGTCAAAAATCAAGATATGCCCAAACGCCGTCCGGTCACTTTTCGTCCGGTTCCCAGAAATCCCTGGGATCCCAGTTCATGTAGCTGCACAATACCAGCAGTTCCTCACCGCTCAGCTTCCGGCCCCGTTCCTCAAGTTTTGACATATCGATCCCCGTATCTTTGCTGATCTTTTCGAGCAAACACCCTTCTTCGGCCAGTTTCTTACGAACCCTTACTGAAATATCCATCGCATCTTTTCCTTTATTTGAAGATTTTTACGTGTTGCTTTTTATTATATTCTTGTTTTAAAAGAAAGGCAATATATTGATTGACACGCCGCAAGACTACGGGCTAAAATTAAACAACAAAGAGGTGACATCATGAAAAATCCACTGATAGCAGAACGACTGAAATATTATCGAAAGAAATGTCATTTAAGTGTAAAAAACGTAGCTCAGACTTTGTCCACGAACGATGTGCCTGTTGCCCCGAAAACCGTCTATGGCTGGGAAAGCGGACATACGCAGCCCGACGCGGACACGTTGATGCGGCTTTGCGATCTGTACCATATCGACGACGTGCTGGAAGCTTTTGGCTACCGGCATGAAGATACGCCGCCCCACCTGTCTTTGAACCGCTACGAAAAAGAGATCATCCGCCAATTCCGCCGTCATCCGGAGATGCACCAGGCTGTCCACCGTATGCTCTATATGGAAGAATCCGATGTCCCTGAGTATCCGGATGAAGCGTATTATTTCTGACGCTCCGCGTCACAAAGCGATAAAAACCGAACGGCGCCCCGCCATCCAACCGGATGATGGAGCGCCGCTTTTTTATTTCTGTCTGTCAAACAAAATACCGTACTGGACGATCTGATAATTATGTATATCCTGTGTAAAGACCGTATCTTCCAGATGGCTGTACGCGTTGCCTCGCGCGTCTTTATAGCCCGCGAAAGACACCACCGGCACCGTTTCCCGGAACCCGTTCAGATAGTCTCCATAGTCCCCGGCAGGGATGCCCGCGTATTTTAAAAGCTCCTGAGCGAGGAAATTCAGGCTCGTATCCTTCCCCTCATCTTCCCCCAGATCGTAATTCGCCCATATGATATAGGGTACTTTAAATTTATCCAGATACTGCCCCATCGTCATGTCTTCCTGCTTCACGCCATAGGCCCGATCGAGGAAATCTTCTTCCAGCGCCGGCTGGTGATCGCCGAACATGAGCAGGATCACCGGTTCGTCGAAATCTTCCAGGTATTCGATGAGCATCCGAAAGGCGTCGTCTGTTTTATCCACCAGCGTCAGATACTGTTCCGCCAGGGGATACTTGCCTTTGGCGCCTTCCACGTAAACATCCGATACAAAATCCGCGTCCTCATAGCTTCCATGATTCTGGATGGTCACATTGAAAAGGAACAGCTTTTCCCCCGGTTCTTTATGCTCCAGTTCATAGATGATCTGCTCAAAAGAAGACCGGTCGCTCACATAGCCGTGCTCCATCGTCAGCTCCACGTTCATCTCGTCCGCGCACTTAAACGCGTCGAAACCCAACAGCGGATAAGCCTGATCCCGGTTCCAGGAAGATCTTTCCCCGGGATGATGGGCCAGACAGGTATATCCGTTTTCTTTCAGTATCGACGCCAGGGACTCGGTGGGTCTCAGGACATACTGTTGATAAGGTATGCTCCCGGAGGGCAGGAAGGCCATGGAATGGCCGGTGAGGAACTCAAACTCGCTGGCGCTTGTCCCCGCTCCGAAAACGGACGCGTATGCCGACCCGCGGATGGCATCCAGGCTGTTCATATATTCCATCACGCTTTTATTCAGTTCCAGATTCCCGAAACTTTCAAAGTCTGCCCAGGATTCGTTCATGATGGCGATCACATGGGGCCGCGCCTCTTC
>CALWEE010000091.1 GCA_944376975.1 uncultured Lachnospiraceae bacterium | reverse complement strand
ACCATAGGGCGAATGCCCGTGAGCGAGAGAAGCGAAGCGGAACGAGCGCAGGCACGGCGAGAATAAGCCGCGCAATCATGAGCGAGTCGCGCGGAGCAAGACGAGCGCAGGCACGGCGAGAAAAAAGGAGGCGCCCCGATTGAACACATCCCCATTATCCATCCGCCTTTTTGGCGAATTTTCCATCAAAAGTCCGTATTATGAATTTCGTACATCGGCATCCAACAGTTCCCAGCTCACCCTTCTCCTCTCCTACCTTATCGTCAATCAGGGCACGAAGATCTCGAAGGACAAGCTGGCCGATGTCCTCTGGCCGGATGAAAACATCAAAAACTACACCGGCTCGCTGCGCAACCTGGTCTATCGGGCCCGGAAGGAACTGAAAAAACTGTTTCCGGAAGAAGACAGAGAATACATCCTCTTTACCCACAACAGCTATCTGTGGAATCCGGATATCCCCTGTTTCGTGGACGTCCTGGAATTTGAACGGCTGAACCAGGCGATCCGGTCCGAAACCAACGAGACAAAAAAGCAGGACCTGCTCTCCCGCATGCACGCGCTGTACCAGGGCGAATTCCTGCCTGCCTTCACCTCCATCGAGTGGGTTTTATATGAAAATATCTACTACCGCAATCTTTATATCGACTGCACGCTGAATATGTGCTCGTATTTATATAAGAAGAAACAGTTTGACGACATCATCACTCTGTGCGACCAGTCCTGCCTCATGTATCAGGAGGAGGAACGGTTCCACCGCTACAAGCTGATGGCTTATCTGGGGCTTGGCCTGCCTTCGGCGGCGCTGGACTATTACCGTTCCACCGTGAACTTTTTCTCGCAGAAATTCGGTATCGACATCAATCACACGCTGAACGATATATACCAGGAGATCCTTTCCCGGCTGCCCAGCACCCGCATGGATATCAACAGCCTGGAGGAAGACCTGAAAGAAGAACAGGATTCCAACCACACTTTTTACTGTAATTTTGACATATTCAAAAACTTTTACCAGCTGAACCGGCGGTCTGTGAGACGTTCCCACAGCAAGCATTACCTGCTCTTGCTCACCCTGGATTCCAACGACGGCTATCCGTGCGACGTGGAGACGACGAAAGAAGAAATGCAGATCCTGTACCGGCTTCTTTCCACCCAGCTGCGGAAAAACGATATTTTCACCCGGTCCAGCCATTCCCAGTATTCCGTCATCCTGACGGTCCCCAACGAATACGGCAGCGAGGTGGCGGAACGGCGTATCCTGCAAAAATACGATCAGGTCAAACAGCATGACAACATCATCCTGACGGTTGAAAGAAAACTGATCGAATGATCATCTGTCGGGAATAAGCCTGCATATCATCAAAGACAGGAGGATATGATCATGAGCAGACGGCTTATCTTTTACATCCTTGGTCTGACTTTCGCGATAAGCCTGTTTTTCTCCGGCTGTTCTTCCGGCAAAGATCCGGACGCCAACGCCGCCCATGACGAAACGGCGCGGAAGGAAACGTCCCCGGACGATCCCGGCGAGACGAAACCGGCCCGGGACAATACGCCCGACGTGCTCGCGCCCAAAGCTTCCGGCGACACGGTCTACGCGTCGGATACCGTATCCATCGACGCGTCCAACACGGAAGAAGGGTATGTCATGGTCCGCTACAGCGGCACGAACAAGAAGGGCAAGCTTCTCATCGTCACGCCCGCTGCCGTCACCTATACCTATCTGCTCCGGGGCGGCGATTACGAGGCTTTCCCGCTGACCGGCGAAGACGGGACATACCAGATGACAGTTTATGAAAACATCAAAGGCGACAGTTATGCCGCCGTTTTTTCCCAGTCCATCGACGTATCCGGCGTGGATCCGTTTAAGCCTTATCTTTATCCCAACCAGTATGTCGCGTTCACGGCAGACAGCGAGGCGGTGGAGCTGGCCGAAGATCTGGCCCAGGGAGCCGACGACGACCTGGACGTGGTCGCGGCAGTCTATAACTATGTGATCACCCACATCACTTACGATACCCGGCTGGCCGAAAACGTTTCCTACGGTTATCTGCCGGACGTGGACGCCACTTTGGATTCGGGCAAGGGGATCTGTTTTGATTACGCGGCTTTGATGACCGCCATGCTCCGCTCCCAGCGGATACCTACCCGGCTGGAAGTGGGCTACTCGGACGACCTGTACCACGCCTGGATCAGCACGTACGTCGACGAGATCGGCTGGATCGACAACGTGATCCAGTTTGACGGCAAGTCCTGGTCCCTCATGGATCCCACCCTGGCGGCCAACAACAGCGCCGAAAACGTCCGGGAATATGTGGGCGAAGGCAGCCATTACACGGTAAAATATACGTATTGACGATCCAGCAAAAAAGGAGTGTGCATATGAAAGAACATCCGGCGGCGCGTCCGCTTTCCAATCCGGAACTGTCTTCTTTCTGCGGGCAGATGGCCCTGATCCTTTCATCCGGCATCTCGCCTCTGGAAGGGCTTTCCGTCATGTCCGAGGAATCTTCTTCCCCTGAGGAGAAAAAACTTCTGAAAGCCATGGAGGAGGAATACCTTCAGTCCGCCAGCCTTTACGAGGCTTTCCGGGCTGCCGGCATTTTCCCCGACTATATGCTGCGTATGACCCATATCGGGGAACAGGCCGGCCGTCTGGACGAAGTCATGGACGGACTCCGGTCCCATTATGACCGGGAGGCCGGCATCGCGGCATCTTTGAAAAACGCGGTCCTTTATCCCTTCGCCATGATCCTGATGATGATCGCCGTTATTTTTATCCTCATCATCAAGGTCCTCCCCATCTTCCGCCAGGTATTTGAACAGCTTGGCCAGGAAATGACCGGATTTTCCAGGAGCGTCGTGGATTTCGGCATCGCGCTGAACCGGTATTCCACAGCCTGCGTGATCCTTTTCGCCGCGGCGGCGCTTCTGTTCATCCTTGTATTTTACACAAAAAAAGGACGTTTGGCTGCCGCCCGGGCAGCTTCCCGTCTCGGTCTGTTCCGGAATTTCCGTTATAAAACGTCCGCCTGCCGTTTCGCCAGCGCCATGGCCCTGACATTGAGCAGCGGGCTTGACGTGGACCAAAGCTTCGAGATGGCTTCCGGCCTTATCGACGACCGGGATTTTCAGGAAAAGATCCGCTCATGCCGGGAAATGACGCGAAACGGCGAAGAACTTCCCAAAGCCTTGTCCCAGTCCGGCATTTTCGGCGGTATATACGCCCGTATGCTGGCCATCGGTTTCCATACCGGTTCCACCGAAAAGATACTGACAGACATTTCCCACCGTTACGAAGATGAGGTGGACGCTTCCATCGCCCGGAACATTTCCATACTGGAGCCCACGCTGGTGGCCATCTTGTCGGTCATCGTGGGGATCCTCCTGCTTTCGGTCATGCTTCCGCTGATCGGCATCTTATCCGGCTTTTAAAAAGGGGGCTTTTCATTGCGTCGATTCATACCCGAACGCCGGACCCGGCTTCCCGGCCGCGTCTTCGGCATCGTCATCTTCAGCGTTATCCTGCTGGCGCTCGTATACGCGGGAACGTCCCTTCTGTCCGGACGGACAGACGCGGAACAGGCCCAGGCCCTTCAGACCGGCCTGTGGCAGAGCATCATCCACTGCTATTGTGTCGAGGGCGCTTATCCGGAAAGCCTGGACTATCTGAAGGAACATTACAACATCTCCTATGATGAGGACCGTTTTTTCGTCGACTATCAGCCAATGGGATCCAATATGACGCCTGACGTGACCGTCATCGTCCGGGATCCGGACGCGTGACGCGGCGTAAAAGGAGGAAGACATGAAACTTAAAACATCGGGACAACATATGAGCGAACTGCTTTTTGTCTTCGCCCTCTTTTTTGTCTTCGCGGTCTGCGCCGTCACCCTTCTCCTCGTGTCGGCAAACAGCTATGAACGCACGGTCCGGCTCACCGAGGAAAACTATGACACGCGGACAGCGCTGGCTTATCTGTCCCAGAAGATCCGCCAGAACGACGAAAACGGAGCCGTCCGCGCGGCCGATCTTGACGGCTTTCCGGCTCTCGTGTTCCGCCAGTCGGCGGACGGTACCGGCTATACCACTTATATTTATCTTATGGACGGCCAGCTGAAGGAACTGACCGTGGTGGACGGGAGCAGCGTATCTTTTGAAAGCGGCCAGACGATCCTTTCCGACGTTTCCCTCCGGATCTCGGAAACCGACAGCCACGCCATCTGTTTTACCCTTACAGATGACGACGGACAGACTTACGAACTTCTCGCCGCTCCCAAAAGCGTGGAAGGGAGGGATTAGGGATGCCTGAAAAAAACCGTCCCCATCGGAACCTGTTCCTGATGGAGCTGATGATCGCCATCCTGTTTTTCGCTCTGTGCAGCGCGGTCTGTCTGCGTCTGTTCGCCCGTTCCCGCATGGACAGCCGGCAGATGCAGCTTCAAAACGCCGCCATGAGCCGGGCGGAAAGCGCCGCCAATATTTTTCAAAGCGACGGGCTTGACGGCCTGTCCCATACATATGGCATTCATACGGACGGCGGCGACGGACAGGCGGCGCTGTACTACGACCTGTCCTGGAACGGGTGCGATAAAGCCACCGCTTCTTACGTCATGACCCTCTCCTGGGACAGGAAAGACCATATGGAAACCCTTTCCCTGACCGTTGCCGACACAGACCGCACAGACGCGCTGTACAGCCTCAGCGCCCGGCATCATGTGCCTTATACATTAAATGACAGGGAGGCGGCGCCATGAAAAATAAAAAGCTTTCCATCAGCCACGTGGGCACGTCCCTTGTCCTGGTCGTGCTGATCATCCTGGCCCTGGTCGTTTTCGCCGTCCTGTCCCTTTCCCAGACCAACCGGGACAGGCTTTACGCGGAAAAGATCGTTTCCCTCAACCAGGCCTATCGGAAGGCCTGCGACGAAGCGGAGGAGACGCTTTCGGATATCGACCGGATACTGCTCGATAACTGGCAGGAGGACCGGCAAGCCTGGTACCGGGCGGCCGAGTCGGCTTTATCCGGCCTTGATGATCTGAGCCTGGATTTTTCTTCCGAAACGCCTTCCATAAGTTTTCAGGTGGCTTACGGCAGCGACCGGGCCCTTTGCGTGACCCTGGAGATCGCGCCGCCTTCCGGTGACGACCAGCCCTTTTACCGGATCACGCGCTGGCAGGAAATATCCACCCGCGACTGGCAGGCGGACAACACTTTGAACCTATTGTGACAGGAGGTTTCGTATCTATGGATATCATTGGTTTACTGACAAAAGCGGCCGGGGACAAAGCCTCCGATGTTTTTCTCATCGCCGGCCTTCCGCTGACCTGCCGCGTTGACGGCGTTCTTCGCCGGGAAAATGAAACCCGGCTTCTGCCCGACGACACCCGGGACCTGATCACCCAGATCTACGATCTGGCGGGAAAACGGTCCATGGATCGGCTGGAGCAAAAGGGCGATGACGACTTTTCCTTTGCCATCAACGGAGTTTCCCGTTTCCGGGTCAACACTTACCGGCAAAGAGGTTCTTTGGCCGCCGTCATCCGCGTCATCCATTTCCAGCTCCCGGATCCGGCCACTTTGGGCATCCCGGAAAGCATCATAAAACTGGGACAGCTCGGCAAAGGCCTGGTCCTTGTCACCGGCCCCGCCGGAAGCGCAAAATCCACGACCCTTGCCTCCATCGTGGACGCCATCACTTCCACTCAGAAAAAACATATCATCACCCTGGAGGATCCGCTGGAATATCTCCACTCCCATAAAGCGTCCATCGTGAGCCAGCGGGAGATCCACATTGATACCGGAAGCTACGCCAGCGCCTTGAGAGCGTCCCTGCGCCAGAGCCCGGACGTGATCCTCCTCGGCGAGATGCGGGATCAGGAGACCACGACGGTGGCCATGACCGCCGCGGAGACCGGCCATCTGATCTTCTCCACGCTCCACACGATCGGCGCGGCCAATACCATCGACCGGATCATCGATGTTTTTCCGCCGGATCAGCAGCGGCAGATCACGATCCAGCTTTCCATGACCCTTCAGGCGGTCGTATCCCAGCAGCTTGTCCCGGATATCTCCGGCAGCCTGATCCCCGCCTTCGAGATCATGACGGTCACGCCTGCCATCCGCAATATGATCCGGGAAAACAAGATCCCCCAGATAAGCGGCATTCTCTACGGCGCTTCCGCTCCGGATATGATCTCCATGGACAGCAGCCTTCTGGCTTTGTACCGCTCCGGACGTATTTCCAAAGATACCGCCCGGACTTATGCGTCCAACCCGGAAATGCTGGGCAAAAAACTTTGACCCTTTTATACGCGCGTATACAAAAGAGGATGCCCAAAAAGTCTGATGACTTAGAGGGCACCCTCTTTTTTGTCTTTATTACCGTTCCGGAAGGTCTTTCATATCTTTTATGAAGGCCTCGATCGTCGCCTCGTCTTCTTCCAGTTCCCGGGCGATCGCGTCAACCGTCTCGCCCCGGGACAGTTTCTTGCGGATCTGTTCCGTCAACGCGCGCCGATACCCTTCTTTTATACCTTCTTCCCGGGCTTCCCGCCGGTCCAGTTCTCTTTCTTCCCACGCCTGCATATACTTTACGTTCACCTCTTCACT
>CALWEE010000090.1 GCA_944376975.1 uncultured Lachnospiraceae bacterium | reverse complement strand
GAATGTCCTTCATAACGCCATCAGCTGGCTGGACGGAAGGGCTGAAAAACAAGCTCAGGAGATCAACGAAAGGTGCGGCGCGGAACTGGTCCGCAGTCAGGATTATCAGTCCCGGATACTGTGGATCAAGCAAAATATGCCGGAGCTTTATGAGCGGACGAAATATTTCCTGGACTGCGACGGATTCCTCCGGTTTAAGGCCACCGGCGTCATGGCGGTCCCGAAAGATCATCCGGGAGTGATCACGTACCATCCGGATATCGAAGCGTATTACGCGGCCACGCTGGCCGACGTGGACCGGTCGAAGCTGGCTCCCATGGTGGAGGCCTGCTGCGAGTATGGCAGGCTGGATGAAAAAGGGGCGAAAGATCTGGGATTGGTCCCGGGCATACCGGTATTCGGCGGCATGATCGACGTGCCGGCGGCGGCCGCCGGATGCGGCTGCGGAAAAGCCGGGGACGCCCATTTGTATCTGGGCAGCAGCGGCTGGCTGTCGGTCCTCATCGACCATCCGTATGAGACGTCGGAAGGCAGCTATCAGATCAAAAGCATCGATCCGAAGCTCCTTATATATGGAGGCTGCACCAACAGCTGCTGCCTCATGTTCAACTGGGCCATCGATCAGCTTTATCATAAAGAACACGCTGAGCTGGACGATCGGATCTTTGACTTGATCGGACAGGAAGTGGACAGCGTACCGCCGAAGCTCGACGATCCTTACGCGACGCCGTGGCTTTTCGGAGAACAGTTCCCCATAGCCGATGTGTATATCCGTTCCCTGTTCTTTAATATAAGCGAGCGCCATACCCGCGCCCATCTGATACGGGCCGTCATGGAATGTCTGTGTTTTTCCATGAAATGGCAGATGGAACGGTATACTAAAGATACCGGGAAAGATATCAAGGAGATCGGCGTCAACGGCGGCGGTTCCCTGTCGCCCCAGTGGATGGGCATGATGGCCGACATCCTTCAGATGCCGGTCTATGTGCCGGAAGAATCCCGCCATTCAGGCGCCATCGGAGCGGCGTTCGCCGCGGCGGTCGGCCTGGGATGGTGCCGGTTTGAAGATGTGAAACGTTTCATCAAAGTGGATAAATGGTACCAGCCCCATCCGGAGCTTGCCGATATGTACGCCCTTCGTTATGAACGTTTTAAGAAGATCTATGAAACCGTAAAAGATCTTTACAGAGAGATCAACGGTGACATGGTAGGATAAGGTTCCCCAACAATGATATGGATAAATGATCCCTGCTCCGAAGGCGCCCTCGCGGCGCCTTTGGCGCGTAAAGGATACGGAAGTAAATTTGCCGCTTATCTATTGTGGAAAACCCATTTAATGGTATAATGATAGTAAAAAACCGGGAAAAACAAGACGGAGAAAAAACATGAAAGAAATGGGTTTGGCGGAAAAAAAGAAAGAAATGAACATGCAGCGGGTCATGCACGACGCCCTGCATTATTTTGAAAAAAACGGGTATTACAATACCTCTATTGATAAATTGTGCAAAGGGGCCATGATCTCCCGGTCATCCTTTTTCAATTATTTCGGATGCAAAGAAAAGATCATCGAGCTGATCGTGGCGGACGGCCTGAAAGATTACAAAGAATTTACCTACAAAGAAATGGAAGATCCAAAAGACGCGGAAGAAAGCCTGAGAAGGTGCATTGATTTTCATATCCGCGCCACGGTCAAATACAGGAACGTCACATCGGTCGCTTATCAGCTGGCCATGGATAATGAAATGTTCAAAAGCCTGAACCGGGAATATGTGCGGGTGACGGAGTATGCCATAAAGCGGGTGCAGGAACTGGGCGGTTACCCGGACCGGTTTTCGCCGGAGTGGATCGCCCAGCTTATCATGGGAGACTGCGTCCACGCGTTCATGAGCATGAAAGCGGAGGAATGTCGGCCGGTGATATTAAACACGGTGGATCGGCTTCTGGAAATGATGCGATGATCATACGACTATACCGCGCGGCGCGCGTCTTTGGACGCGCTCCGCGCTGTTCTTATACCAGGGGAGAAATCTTATATGAAAAATATGTATGACGGGATATTGAAATTTAAAGGGACATGGCGGGTATATCAGAAGCGGGTATTGGACCATTCCGAAAAATATCTGGAAGACGGGAAGATCCATATCGTGGCGGCTCCCGGTTCGGGAAAGACCACATTGGGGATCGAGCTGATCCGCCGGCTGGGAGCGCCGTGCCTGATCCTGTCCCCCAGCATCACCATACGGCAGCAATGGCTGGAACGGATCAAAGAAGGTTTTTTGATGGACGGACAGGAGCCGGCCGCGCTTTTGTCCAATGACTTGAGACAGATGAAGCCGATCACGGCCATCACCTATCAGGCGCTGCACGGCGCCATGAAACGGTTTCAGGGCGAATTGAAAGATGAAGATGACGACGATGGCTCGGAGGAGACGACGGAAAACGTGGATTTTAGCGATTTCCATCTGTTTGACGCGGTGGCCGAGGCCGGTATCCGGACGATCTGCCTGGACGAAGCCCATCATCTGCGGAGCGAATGGTGGAAAGCGCTGGAAAACTTCCTGAAACAGGAAAAAGATATGACGGTCATTTCCCTGACCGCCACGCCGCCTTACGACAGCACGCCGGGTCAGTGGAAACGGTACATCGACATGTGCGGCCCCATCGACGAGGAGATCTTCACGCCGGAACTGGTGCGTGAAGGCAGCCTGTGTCCACATGAGGATTACATTTGTTTCAACTGGCCCGCGAAAGAAGAACTGAAAGAACTGGAGAAGCTCCAAAAACAGACGGCCGACGCGGTAAACGCGCTTTTGTCCAACGATCGGTTTTCACGTATGATCGCCGCCCATAAGGGGCTGAAAGATCCGGAAGGATACAGCGAGACATTTCTGGAACGGCCGGAATATTTTTCGTCGCTGCTCATCTTTTGCCAGGACCGTCAGATTCCCTTCCCGCCCTTCCTGAAAAAACTGATCGGCGCGAAGGGAAGGCTGCCGAAGCTCGACAGCCGGTGGCTCCAGGTGCTCCTCCAGGGATTTTTATTCGACGACACGGCGTCTTATGATGTATCCCCGGCGGATCGGGAGGCGATCTTGGGCCTTTTAAAAGATTTTGGCTGCGTTTACAGGAAAAAGGTGATCCTGACCCATACCGACGCGCTCCAGAAACTGCTGGCGAAAAGTCAGGGAAAAATGGAAAGCATCGGCCGGATCGTGGAATGTGAGCGGCGTTCCCTTGGAGAGGATATGCGGCTTCTGATCCTGTGCGACTATATAAAGAAAGACAAGCTGTCCTGCGTGGGGAACGAAAAAGACGCCCCGTCCGAGATCGGGGCGGTGCCCATATTCGAATATCTGAGACGGATGGACGCGCCCGGCGTCCGGCTCGGCTGCCTGAGCGGTTCGGTGATCATCGTCCCCATGGACGTGAAAGAAAAGCTGGAAGCGCTGCTGGCCGATAAAGACTGCGTCGGGACGCTGCAGCCGTTAAAGGATACAGGATACGGCAGGCTCCAGGTGAAAGGCCGTCAGACCCACGTGGTATCCTGCGTGACGGAAGTGTTCCGCCAGGGCGGGATCAACGCGCTTGTCGGGACCAAATCCCTGCTGGGCGAAGGCTGGGACGCGCCCTGCGTCAATTCCCTCATCCTGGCGACCTATGTGGGCGCGTTCATGCTCAGCAATCAGATGCGGGGGCGGGCGATCCGGACCGACAGGGAGCATCCGGAAAAGACAGGGAATATATGGCATCTGGCCTGCGTATTTCCAAAAAGAGACGGAAAGACGAAGGGCGTGGACTTATCCGGCGATTTTGAGACGTTGGCCCGGCGGTTTGAAGCGTTTCTCGGCGTATCCTGGAAAGATCCGGTCATCGAAAGCGGTATCGGGCGTCTTGGTATGCCGGCCTTTGACACCAAAGAGAAAATGGAACAGATCAACCAGACCATGTTTGGCCGGGCCAGTGACCGGGCCGGCCTGAGAGCCAAATGGGAAAATGCCCTGAAAGAGATCCATGGCGATATGGAAGTGGAACAGGTGGAGATCGCCCCGAAAGAGGAGGTCCGCCGCACAGGCAGCCTGTTTATAAACATACTGGGCTATGAAATGCTGGCCGCCGTGATCACCTTCGTGATGGGACTGGGCCGGACGATCCTGATACGCAACTACGGCGGCGGATCGGTCGGAGCCCGACTGCTGGGCGCCGGGTTCATCATCGCGGCCCTTGGGATGGTCCGGTACGGCGCCCTTTTACTGAAGTTTTATTCGCCGGAAAAGGTGATACGGAAACTGGGACAGGCTGTCCTGGACGCGCTGATGGAGATCGGCGAGATCGAAGACGGCGGCGGCTGCCGGGCGGAGACCGGATCGCCGGACGGGGTGGTGATCGCCACCTGGCTGAAAGGCGGGACCATGCGGGATAAGACCACATTTGCCGCCTGCATGGAAGAACTTTGGGGCGTCATCGACAATCCCCGGTATCTGCTGGTGGGGAAACGCAGAGGGATATACCACGCGGTCCCGGAAGTATTCGGGAAGCAGAAGGACCGGGCGGTCATCTTTGAAAAACACGCGCGGAAAGCCCTCGGCAGATATCGGCTGGTCTATACGCGCACGCCGCAGGGACGGCAGATCCTCCTTAAAGCCCGGACAAGATCCTTCGTGAACAGGAACCAGGAAAGGCTGACGGGGAAAAAAGTGGCGAAAGGCCGGTACGAATAAATAAATGATGAAAGAAATCCTTTGTTGAGCTTTTCAAAAGGTGCGATATAACATATAATGAAATTCAGGAGATATAACGAAAGCCGCTGAAAGGAGGATGCGCATGAGTTTATTGAAAAAGATAGCCGATAAAACAAAACAACGCGTGATCGAAGAAAAAAAGAGTCATCCCCTTTCGGAGATACGCAGGCGGGCGGAGAGCATCAATTACGGAAGAAAAGCGTTCCGCTTTGAAGAAAGCCTGAAGGAAGACGATATTTCCTTTATATGCGAGCTGAAACAGGCGTCCCCGTCAGGAGGGATCCTTGTGGAAAAGTATCCCTATATGACGATCGCCAGAAAATATGAAGAAGCCGGCGTGGCGGCCATTTCCTGCCTGACAGAGCCTTACTGGTATAAGGGCAGTGATAAACATCTGGAGGAAATAGCGGCCAGAGTCCATATACCTGTCCTGCGTCAGGATTTTGTCGTGGACGAGTATATGATCTATACGGCTAAAGCGCTGGGCGCGTCTGCCGTGCTGCTTATATGTTCCATCCTGACAGACAGTCAGCTGGCGGACTATAAGCGGCTGGCGGACGAACTGGGCATGTCGGCCCTGATCGAGACGCGCACGGAGGCCGAGGTGGAACGGGCCCTTAAAGCGAACGCCCGCGTCATTGGCGTGAACAACCGGAGCCCGGAGACGTTCAGGACCGACATACGGACAAGCCTCCGCCTGCGCAAAGCGGTGCCGGACCATGTGCTTTTCGTATCGGAAAGCGGCATCCGCACGGCCGAGGATGTGTCCCGGCTGCGGGAAGGGGGAGCGGACGCCATCCTGATCGGGGAAGCGCTGATGCGCGCGCCCAATAAAAAGGCGGCCATACGCGCCCTGAGGGGATATTAAAACATATCCCGGAAAAGACAGAAGATACATGCGGCCTAAGGCCGCGATGAGGGGATGAACATTATGAAAAAAGGCAGATTCGGTATCCACGGCGGACAGTATATACCGGAAGCGCTCATGAACGCCGTGATCGAGCTGGAGGAAGCCTATGATCATTATAAACAGGATAAAGCATTCAACGAAGAACTGACGGCGCTGCTCAACGATTACGCCGGACGGCCTTCCCTGCTGTATTACGCGAAACGCATGACTGAAGATCTGGGCGGCGCGAAGATCTACCTGAAGCGGGAAGACCTGAACCACACCGGCGCCCATAAGATCAACAACGTGCTGGGCCAGGCGCTTTTGGCGAAGCGCATGGGAAAGACCCGCGTCATCGCCGAGACAGGGGCGGGGCAGCACGGCGTGGCCACGGCGACGGCTGCGGCCCTCATGGATATGGAATGTGAGATATTCATGGGCGAAGAAGATATAAAGAGACAGGCATTGAACGTATACCGTATGCGTCTGCTCGGGGCGAAGGTCCATTCCGTGAAAAGCGGGACGGCCACCCTCAAAGACGCGGTTTCCGAGACGATGCGGGAGTGGGTCGGCCGCCTTGCGGATACCCACTATGTACTGGGTTCGTGCATGGGCCCCCATCCGTTTCCCACGATCGTCAGGGATTTCCAGTCGGTGATATCCCGGGAGATCAAAGCCCAGATGCTGGAAAAGGAAGGGCGCCTTCCGGACGCGGTGCTGGCCTGCGTCGGCGGCGGGTCCAACGCGATCGGCGCGTTTTATCATTTTATAGAAGATGAGCAGGTCCGGCTGATCGGGTGTGAAGCGGCCGGCCGCGGCATTGATACGGCGGAAACGGCGGCCACGCTGTCCACGGGCAAGCTGGGCATTTTTCACGGAATGAAGTCTTACTTCTGTCAGGACGGACAGGGTCAGATCGCGCCGGTCTATTCCATCTCAGCCGGACTGGATTATCCGGGCGTGGGCCCGGAACACGCGCATCTGTATGA
>CALWEE010000089.1 GCA_944376975.1 uncultured Lachnospiraceae bacterium | reverse complement strand
GACGCCTCCGGGAAAAGAGGCATAAAACTTTCCGGCCTGGGTCCTTTCCTTGTGGACATGACGCGGCTGTCTTCCGAAATGGAAGCGTTTTTAAAAGACGACGCGCCGGCCGCCCAGAGGGAGAGCATACTGGAAGATTATTTTAAGATCCGGCGTTTCGTGAACGCCTGCGACCGGATGACCGACAAGTACATAACCTATGTCTGCTATGTTGACGGTCATGAAAACGATATCGGGCTGCAGATCTGTTGCGTGGATCCTTCAGGCGACCTGAAACCGTATCTGGATCTGTGCGCCAGCGCCGTTTTCTTTTCGGCCACCCTTCTTCCGGTGGGCTATTACAAGGAGCTTCTTGGCGGATCGGCGGAAGCGGATTACGATCTGTACGTACCTTCGCCGTTTTCCACAAAGAACCGACTGCTGATCACGGCGACCGACGTGAGCAGCCGGTATGACCGGAGAGGGACCGACGAATATACCCGGATCGCCGAGTACATCCGCCGGATCGTCCGGGGGAAGAACGGCAACTATATGATCTTTTTCCCATCTTATGTATTTATGAAAAACGTTTTCGATATCTTCTCCGAAAGGGAACTGATGAAAGCCGGATCCGGCATCCGGGTGATCTGTCAGGAAAGCGGGATGGATGAAGAAAAGAAACAGCAGTTCCTGGATCGTTTCCAGGCGGCGCCCAACGCGACGACCATCGGTTTCTGCGTGCTGGGCGGCGTGTTTTCGGAGGGCATCGATCTGCCCATGGACCGGCTCATCGGCGCGGTCATCGTGGGAACAGGGCTTCCGGGGCTGTGTACCCAGCGGGAGTTTCTGAAAGACTATTTTGACGCGAAAAAAGGCAGCGGGTTTGATTACGCGTACCGCTTTCCCGGCATGAACAAGGTGCTCCAGGCCGGAGGGCGGGTCATCCGTTCGGAAAAAGACGTGGGCGTCATCGCCCTTTTAGATGAACGGTTTGCCTATCATTCTTACCAGCGCCTGTTCCCGGCGGAGTGGCTGCCGGTGACGAAGGTCACTTTGGGGACACTGGAAGATACGCTGGAACAATTCTGGACCAGGAAGGGAGAGATTGGGTGAAAATCGGTTTTATCGGGCTTGGCGCGATGGGCGGCGCCCTGTGCCAGAACATTGTCCGTAAGCATGACGACCATGTTTACGCGTACGATATCCGTCCGGAGGCGCTCAAAGACGTTTGCCTTACGGGAGCGACGCCCTGCCGTTCCGCCGCTGAGACGGCAAAAAAAGCGGATCTGATCTTTACGATGGTCCAGACATCCGCTCAGGTGCTGTCCATTTATGAGGAGATGCTGCCGGAGCTTGACGAAGAAAAGATATGCGTGGATATGAGCACCATTTACCCGGACAGGACGCGGGAAGTGTTCCTCATGCTGAAAGAAAAAGGAACGGCTTTTCTGGACGCGCCGGTGGTCCGGTCAAAGGGCGAAGCCATCATGGGAACGGTGGGCTTTTACGTGGGCGGCGATAAAGACGTCTACCAGAAGATCCGGCCGATCCTGGCTTATATGGGGCGGAGCATGATCCATATGGGCGATGTGGGCAGCGGCGTCATCATGAACATATGCCACAACGTGGCGGTGGCCCAGATACAGAACGCGGTCAACGAATCGTTGGCCCTCGCCGTATCCCAGGGCATCGACCTGGATCATTTCGCGGCGGCCCTTTCCTACGGCGGCGGACAGAACGCCTACCTGGATTCCCGGCTGACAAAACTGGAAACGCAGGATTTTGTCCCGGAATATCCGGTGAGCCAGATGGCGAAAGCCATCCGCATCTGTCAGCGGTTTACAGATATGAAAGCCATGGAACTGCCGGGAATGGAGGCAGTCCGGGCGGTCTATGAAAAAGCGGAAAACGCGGGCCTCGGCGGCGAAGATTACGCGGCGACGGTAAAAGTCGTCTGCGGCATGATCGGTAAAGACGCGGCCGTGCCGGCGGATAAAATATAAAAAACAGGAGGATATTTTATGGTTATTACAATTTGCATCGGAAGTTCATGTCATCTGAAAGGCTCCAGGAGCATCATCCAGAAACTGGAGAGCCGGATCAAAGAGAAAGGTCTGGGAGACAAGATCGAACTGAACGGTTCGTTCTGTACCGGACAGTGCGCCAAAGGCGTATGCGTCAAGATCGACGATGAACTGTTTTCCGTTTCTCCGGAAACAGCGGACAGCTTTTTTGACAATGAAGTGCTTAGGAGGTTGGCATAGTTGGCATCCATCGGATTTAAAAAGGCTCGGTGTATGAACTGCTATAAATGCGTCCGGGTCTGTCCGGTGAAAGCCATCCATGTGAAAGGCGGCCATGCCGCTTATACGGCGGACGAGTGCATCCTGTGCGGCCAGTGCCTGAAAGCCTGTCCCCAGAATACCATCGTCTACCTGAGCGATATCGGCAAAGTAAAGGCGTTTATAGCGGAGGGAGCCAACGTGGTCGCTTCCCTGGACCCGGCTTATCTGGGTATTTTCGGCGATACGGAGCAGGGGACGGGACAGCTGCGCGACAGCCTGTACAGGCTGGGCTTTACCCATGTCCGCGAGACGGCGGAAGGCGCGGCTTACGTGACCCGGGCTTATGAAGCGCTGATCGAAAAGGGACAGATGAAGAACATCATCACGTCGGCCTGTCCGGCGGTCAACGAGCTGGTGGAAAAGTACTATCCGGAGATCATCCCCATGATGGCGCCGGTGGTATCGCCCATGACGGCCCACGCCAGGATGCTGAAAGAAGAATATGGGCCGGATGTGAAGGTGGTCTATATCGGCAGCTGCGCGGCGAGAGGCCGGGAGGTCTGGACCGGAGGCGGCGATCGACGGGTCGTGGACGGCGTGCTTGATTTTTCCGAACTGGCCGAATGGCTGGAAGAAGAAGGGATCGACCGCAAGTCCTGTCCGTTTTCACCGCGGGAAGGCGGCAACGCGAAGGTGAACGGCCTTTACGGCGTGTCAGGAGGCATTTTGTCTTCCATCGGCGCGGACCGGGGCTTTGGAAAATACCAGAGCCTTTATGTGGACGGCGTGGAACCCGTAAGGGAACTGTTCGAGTGCCTGAAGCGGGACGAGCTGGAAAACTGCGTCATCGAATTGTCGGCCTGCGTGGGCGGCTGCATCAACGGACCGCTCGCGGGAGGAAAGGCGCGGGACCGGTTCCGGGCCCGGATCTATACGAACCAGAAGATCATCCGCCAGTTCCCGGAACTTCCGGAGATGGATTTTTCCGACAGGCTTATTCGGTCGTTTAACGGGCCGGACCGATACATACCGGAACCCACCGAAGAAGCGATCATGGAGGCGCTGCGCGCCGAAGGGAAAGATACGCCGGAAAAGCAGCTCAACTGCGGCGCCTGCGGGTTTAAGACGTGCAGGGACCGGGCGGTGGCCGTCTGTCAGGGAAAGGATCCGCTCAACATGTGCATCCCGTCCCTGTACCAGAAGACAAAATCCATATCCGACGTGATCTTGTCGGTCATGCCGTCGCTGATCCTTACGGTGGACGAAGATATGACGATCACCGAATTCAACAACGCCGCGGAAGTGGCGTGGAAAGTCCCGAGGGATAAGGCCATCGGCAAAAAGCTGGACGCGTTCATCCCGACGGAGCATTTTGAAAAAGTGTTCCGGGAAAAGCGGAGCGCGGTCAATATCAAGGTGGCCTATGAAAAGTATCAGATGGTCACCATGCAGAACATCATATACCTGAGAGAACAGCATCTTGCCCTCGGCATCTTCCGGGATATCACCGCGAAGGAAAACGAGAGGGAAAGGCGGAAACAGATGAAGCTGAACGCTGTGGACATGGCCCAGAAAGTCATCGATAAACAGATGATGGTGGCCCAGGAGATCGCGGGGCTTTTGGGAGAGACTACGGCGGAGACCAAGATGACTTTGACCAAGATGCGGGACAGCATCATTGACGATGGGGATGATGAATGATATGGACATGGGACTGGATATATCCTGGAAAAGCCTGAATAAGAATAAAGAAGAGCTGTGCGGGGATACGGTGGCCCAGATACAGACCGACGACGCGGACATCCTCATCCTGTCGGACGGTATGGGAAGCGGCGTCAAAGCCAACATCCTGTCCACGCTGACGACGAAGATCATGGGGACCATGCTGAAAAACGGCGCCACCATCGAAGAATGCGTGACGACCATCGCCAGCACCCTTCCGGTCTGTCAGACAAGGCAGGTGGCCTATTCCACGTTCAGCATCCTGAAGATATTTAAAAACGGGGAAGCTTCCCTGATCGAATATGACAACCCGGCGGCCATCATCGTCCGGGACGGAAAAGTGCTCAACCCTTCCTTTACCGTGAAGGAGGTGGAAGGTAAGATCATACGCGATCACCGTTTCCGGGTACAGTACGGCGATTACTATGTCATGATGAGCGACGGCGTCGTCCACGCCGGCGTGGGCAGCGCGTTTTGCTTTGGCTGGGGCCGGGAAAAGGTTTCGGAGTTTGTGGCGAAAGCCTGTCAGACGGGCGTTTCGGCGCCGCGGCTCATGTCGCTGATCAGCGAGGAATGTTATCGGCTCTACAACGGGGAACCGGGAGACGATACGACGGTGATCGTGGCGAAGGTGATCGAGCCGAAGGTGGTCAGTTTGTTTACCGGACCGCCGGTGTCCTTTGACGACGACGAGACCGTGATGAAAGATTTCATGGCGCCGTCGGGGAAGAAGATCGTCTGCGGCGGCACCAGCTCCAGCATCGTGGCCCGGTATCTGGGGAAAAAGATCAAGGTTTCCCTTGTCTACTATGACCCGGAGATCCCGCCGACCGCCGAGATCGAAGGCATCGATCTGGTGACGGAAGGGGTGCTCACGCTGAACCGGACAGTGCATATGCTGGAAGCGTATAATTCCGGCCAGGTGGACGAAACCTTTTTTGAAAGTCTTTACGCGGAAAACGGGGCGGCAAGGCTGGCCCGTATCCTGATCGAAGACTGCACCCGGCTGAACCTGTTCGTGGGACAGGCCATGAACCCGGCCCATCAGGCGGCCGGCCTTCCCTTCGACCTGAGCATCCGTCAGCGTCTGGTCAGCCAGATGATCGACGCGTGCCGGAAGATGGGCAAAGAAGTTACAGTGAAATATTATTAAGATCAATATACAGGAGGAGATTATGGAAAGAAAATTTGCGACCGTTATCGATAAACTGAAATTTCAGGTAAACATGGAAGTGGCCAAACAGGCCTATGAAGGCGCGTTGGATGAGCGCCGGGACGAGATCCCCTATACCATCATCCCGGGCAACAAGCCCCAGTACCGGTGCTGCGTTTACAGGGAGCGGGAGATCATCCGGCAGAGAGTCCGCCTGGCGGAAGGCCATATGCCGGTGAACGACGGCAGTCCCCGCAATATCGTCCAGGTCATCCCGGCTGCCTGTGAAGGCTGTCCCATCAGCCGTTTTACCGTATCCGAAAACTGCCAGATGTGTATGGCCAAGAAATGCGAATCCGCGTGTAAGTTCGGCGCGATCAGCTTTGAGAACGGCCAGGCCCGTATCGATCCGGCCAAATGTAAAGAATGCGGCCAGTGTATGAAAGCCTGCCCCTACAATGCCATCGTGGACCGGATGCGTCCCTGTAAGCGGGCCTGCCCGGTGGACGCCATCACCATGGATGAAGACGGCCTTGCCGTGATCGATGAGGAGAAGTGCATCAGCTGCGGCCAGTGCGTCATCGGCTGCCCGTTTGGCGCCATTTCTGACCGGTCCTTCCTTGTGGACGTGATCAACCTGATCCGGAGCGGCGCGAAAGTTTACGCCATGGTCGCTCCCGCCATTGAAGGCCAGTTCGGCGCGGATGTTTCGGTGGGCATGATCCGGGAAGCGGTCAAAGATCTGGGCTTTGAAGACATGTATGAAGTATCCCTGGGCGCCGACTTTGTTTCCAAGAACGAAGCCCTGGAACTGGAGGAGAACATGAAAGCCGGAATGAAGATGACCACTTCCTGCTGTCCGGCCTTTGTCAATATGATCAAGAAGCATTTCCCGCAGGTGCTTAAAAATATGTCCACGACCATTTCGCCCATGCAGGCGACAGCCCGCCTGATCAAAGCCATGTATCCGGACGCCATCTGCGTGTTCATCGGGCCGTGCATCGCCAAAAAGAGCGAAGTCATCGATTCCGTCACATTTGAAGGCGCGGATTACGCCCTGACTTATCAGGAACTGGCGGCCATGTTCGACGCCAAAGAGATCGATCCGGCCACCTATACCGGCGAGATGCAGCAGGGCAGCCGCTACGGCAAAAACTATTCCGTATCCGGCGGCGTGACCGCGTCGGTACTGCGGACCTATGAAGAAAGGAACGTGGACCTTCCGGTGAAAGTATGCAAGGCCAACGGCGCCGCGGAGTGTAAAAAAGCGCTGATGCTCCTTAAAGTGGGACGGCTTCCGGAAGATTTCATCGAAGGTATGGCCTGTGAAGGGGGATGCGTATCCGGGCCGGCCATGCTGGAAAAATCGCCGAAATCCCTGAAAGACCGGAAACACCAGATCGATATGGCGGACGGCCGGGACATCATCTCCAACGTGGATCAGTACGAATCCTACCATGTGGATATGCACAGAAAATAAAATCCATTGT
>CALWEE010000088.1 GCA_944376975.1 uncultured Lachnospiraceae bacterium | reverse complement strand
CGCGCGGAGGGAGACCGGCGCGATCCCGGGCCAGCTGCATACCCACTGCACGAGCGGCGTCGCTTCCATGACGTATATGCGGGCGGTGGAAGCCGGATGCGACGTGATCGATACGGCCATTTCGCCGTTTGCCCTGGGAACGAGCCAGCCGGCGACGGAAGTGATGGTGGAGACCTTTAAAGGCACGCCTTACGACACCGGACTGGACATGAACCTGCTGGCGCGGATCGCCGATCATTTCCGGCCCATCCGGGAAGAAGCCCTGACGTCCGGCCTGATGAACACGAAAGTGCTGGGGACCGATATCAAAACATTGATGTATCAGGTTCCCGGGGGCATGCTTTCCAATCTGGTGTCCCAGCTGAAGGAAGCCCACGCGGAAGATAAATATTATCAGGTCCTTGAAGAGATCCCGCGGGTAAGGAAAGACTTCGGAGATCCGCCTCTTGTGACCCCGTCTTCCCAGATCGTGGGCACCCAGGCCGTCCTGAATGTGCTCATGGGTGAACGGTATAAGATGATCACCAAAGAAAGCAAAGCGCTTTTGAAAGGGGAATACGGACAGACGGTCAAGCCGTTCAATAAAGACGTGCAGAAAAAAGCCATCGGCGATGAGGAACCCATCACTTGCCGGCCGGCGGACCTGATCCCCAATGAGCTGGAGAAGATCGAAAAAGAAATGGCCCAGTGGAAGCAGCAGGACGAGGACGTGCTGTCCTACGCGCTGTTCCCCCAGGTGGCCGTGGATTATTTCAAATATCGTCAGGCGCAGCAGACGAAGGTGGACGAAACGATAGCGGATACGAAAAACAACGCTTATCCGGTATAAAACAGAACAGACACGATACGAAAGCCCGGCCGGTCCGGGCTTTCGCGCGTGTTCAGGAAGGGAACCAGATATCCAGGAGACGAACGATCCCTTCTTCAAGCCGGTCGATGGGCAAAGCGGCATAGCCCAGGATGATATGTTCGTCAAAAGGCGACGTGGAAGAAGGATCGGCATGCGAGTCCGACACCCGATAGAGGCGTATGCCGTGGGACGCCGCCTGGTCGATGAGGGCGGCGGCGGAACGTCCGTCATGGAAATGGAGGAGCATATGGAGGCCGGAATCTTCGCCGGAGACGGAAAAAAGCGGACGGTAAGGCTGGAAAGCCTTCAGTATAGCGTCCCTTTTGTCTTTGTAGACGTTGCGCATCCGATTGAGATGCCGTTCAAACTGTCCGTTCCGGATGAACAGGGAGAGAAACTTCTGCTCGGACCGGGATACGCTGTTGCTGTAAAAGGAAAGATCTTTCCGGTAGCGCGCCAGAAGTTTCGGCGGCAGCACCATATAGCCGACGCGCATGGCGGGCGTCAGCGCTTTGGAAAATGTGCCCATGTAAATGACCCGGCCGGACGGATCGATCCCCTGGAGGGACGGGATGGGGCGGCCCCGGTAGCGGAATTCGCTGTCATAGTCATCCTCGATGATATACCGGTCCGGCTTTTGTCCGGCCCAGGAAAGCAGTTCCAGGCGACGGCGGATGGGCATGACGATGCCGGTGGGGAAGTGATGGGAGGGCATCACGTAGGCCACCGACGCTTTGGAACGGCGCAGCGCGTCCATTTGGATCCCGGAGCTGTCCATGGGGATGCTGACCGTGTGGGCGCCCATATGGGCAAGGACCTGCCAGGCCTGGATATAGCCCGGATCTTCCAGCGCGTACAGGTTTTTTTTATCAAGCAGCTGGTAAAGCAGGATCAGGAGAAAATCGGTCCCGGCGCCGATGACCACCTGGGACGCGTCGCAGCGGACGCCCCGGGACTGGTGCAGATATTCGGCCACAGCCTGGCGCAGGGATAGATCGCCCTGGGGATCGCCGGGAAGGAGCAGATTGTCCTCGCCGCTGTTGTAAAGGATATCTTTCATTGTTTTTTTCCAGATATTATAAGGAAAGTATTCCAAATCAATGCCATTTGGGTTAAAATCATAGTATACAGGTCGATCCGCGGCGGACGCGGGGGCGGCAGGAGCGGGCTCGGCCCGGTCGGACGGGTGGAGGACAGGGATGTGATGGGTGATGTCACATATATAATACCCTTGTTTGGGCAGCGCTTCGATGTAGCCTTCGGCGCTCAGCTGTCCATAGGCCATGTCCACCGTGTTGCGGCTGACCGAAAGATGGACGGAAAGCTGGCGGGTGGAAGGCAGCCTATCGCCGGGATTTAACCGGCCGCAGCGGATCTCGTCCCGTATATAGTCATAGATCTGCATATAGATCGGTTTTTTTGAACGGGCATCAATATTAAATGTAAATACAGACATAGATCAACCTCCATGGGACGGCGGCGGGAAAGCCTATCCCGGCCGTATATAATTGGATTATACCACGTACAGGGGAAGGAGGGAAGAAAGGACGGAGGCGGATCATGAAAAGGGTTGATCAGAAAAATATGACGGGATATCCGGTTCTCATTTGTACAAAATGCCGAAAATATATGGAAAACCAAATAGGGGCTTTTAAAAAAAAATAAGTGTGTTATAATTTTTAATGTGGGTAGTTAAATTTTTAACATACCTTTCCGAACATGAAAAACTATAAATGATGGATCGGAAAACCTCAAGAAAAGAGAAGGAGATCGAGCGATGAGAGAAGTAGTTATTGCAAGTGCATGCAGAACAGCAGTCGGAACATTTGGCGGTTCTTTAAAGACCATTCCGGCAGCGGAATTGGGAGCGATCGTTGTTAAAGAAGCTGTGAAGAGAGCGGGCATCGCTCCGGAGCAGGTAGAAGAAGTATTATTCGGCAACGTGCTCCAGGCTGGCCTGGGCCAGAACGTGGCGCGTCAGGTTACGCTGAAAGCCGGACTGCCCATTGATACAACCGCGGCGACGATCAATATCGTATGCGGTTCCGGTCTGAAAACGGTCGCTATGGCTGCGCAGGCGATCAAAGCAGGCGACGCGGACATCATCGTAGCTGGCGGTACAGAAAATATGAGCGCTGCTCCGTACGCTGTTCCGTCCGCGCGTTGGGGAGCAAGAATGAACAATACGCAGATGGTCGACGTTATGGTCAACGATGGTCTGTGGGACGCTTTTAACCAGTATCACATGGGTGTTACGGCTGAAAACGTGGCAAAACAGTGGGGGATCACAAGAGAAGAACAGGACGCGTTCGCTGTACGCAGCCAGAACCGCGCGGAAGCGGCCATCAAAGCCGGTCGGTTCAAAGACGAGATCGTTCCTGTTACTATTCCTCAGAGAAAAGGCGATCCGATCATCTTCGATACAGATGAACATCCGAAATTCGGCAACACCATCGAAAAAGTTGCCAAGTTAAGACCGGCTTTCATCAAAGACGGTACCGTAACGGCAGCTAACGCTTCCGGTATCAATGACGGCGCGGCAGCCCTTGTTGTTATGGCGAAAGAAAAAGCGGAAGAACTGGGTATCGATTACCTTTGCGAGATCGTTTCCTACGCTACAGCCGGTGTTGATCCCAGCATCATGGGCGTTGGACCGATCAAAGCTTCCCAGAAAGCCATGGCGAAAGCCGGCATGACCATCGACGACATCGATCTGGTAGAAGCGAACGAAGCTTTCGCGGCTCAGTCTCTCGCCGTAGCGAAAGACCTGCACTTCGACATGGATAAAGTCAATGTAAACGGCGGCGCGATCGCCATCGGCCATCCGATCGGCGCGTCCGGAGCCCGTATCCTTGTTTCTCTTATCTATGAAATGATGAAGAGAGATTCCAAGACCGGTATGGCGACACTGTGTATCGGCGGCGGACAGGGCCAGACATTGATCGTAAAACGTAAATGATCAAAACGCATCCGGGGGCGGGCTTTGCCGGCATCCCCGTATAGGACAATGAATATGGATCAATAAGAAGACACCCGATGCCTGTGGGTCAAAGCCATTTGGGCATCGGGCTGTTTTCTTATGAGCTTATAAGGAGGCATACAGATGGCTTACAGCGATCAGCAGCAGTATTTCAAAGAAATATATCAGCAGAAACTGACAACAGCCGATGAAGCGGTCAAAGTGATCAAGTCCGGCGACTGGGTAGATTACGGCTGGTGTTCCGGACATCCTGTGGCATTGGACCAGGCGCTGGCGAGACGGGCGGAGGAACTGGAAAATGTTAAAGTACGGGGCGGTATCGCGCTCTGGATCCCGGCGATCTTCCAGGTTCCGGACGCGGCGTCCCATTTTACGTGGAACTCCTGGCATATGTCCGGTATCGAGCGTAAATATATGAAGGAAGGCCTTGTATTCTATTCGCCGATCCGTTACTCCGAGCTTCCCAGATATTACAGGGAACATGTGGAGCGCAACAACGTGATCATGATGCAGGTCAGCCCCATGGACAAACATGGCTATTTCAACTTCGGGCCGAACGCGTCCCACCTGATGGCGGCCTGCGAGAAATCCGACGTGATCATCGTGGAAGTCAATGAAAACATGCCCAGGTGTCTGGGTGGGTTTGAGGAAGGCATCCATGTTTCCCAGGTGAACTATATCGTGGAAGGCGACAATCCGCCCATGGGTGTTCTCGGCAACGGCAAACCGGACCCGGAAGTTGACCGGGCTGTCGCTTCCTATATCGTGGAAGAGATCCCCAACGGCGCCTGCCTCCAGCTGGGCATCGGCGGCATGCCCAACGCGGTGGGAGCCATGATCGCGGAATCCGATCTGAAAGATCTGGGCGTACATACGGAGATGTATGTGGAAAGCTTTAAAGACCTGACGCTGGCGGGCAAGATCACCGGCGCCAGAAAGAATATCGACCAGGGACGTCAGACGTACGCTTTCGGCGCCGGTTCCCAGGATTTTTATGATTTCCTGGACAATAATCCCCAGTGCATGAGCGTGCCGGTGGACTACACCAACGATGTGCGGGTCATCGCTTCTCTGGATAACTTTATGTCCATCAACAACGCGGTGGATCTGGACCTGTACGGGCAGATCAACGCGGAGTCTTCAGGTATCCGCCAGATCAGCGGCGCCGGCGGACAGCTGGATTTCGTGCTTGGAGCCTACCTTTCCAAAGGCGGCAAGAGCTTTATCTGCTGTTCCTCCACGTTTAAAGACAAACAGGGCGTTGTCCATTCCCGGATCCGTCCCACATTAAAAGAAGGTTCCATCGTGACCGATACCCGTGCCAATGTACACTGGCTTGTCACCGAGTACGGCAAAGTCTGCCTGAAGGGCCTTTCCACCTGGGAGAAGGCCGAGGCGATCATAGGTCTCGCCCATCCGGATTTCAGGGAAGAACTGATCAAAGAAGCTGAAAAACAGGGGATCTGGCGCAGAACGAACAAACGCGCCTGATGGATATGCCATAATCTGTCCTGCCCGCGGCAAAACCGGGGGCAGGACATTTTTGTTGGAACAGGGTTGTTAAGAACGGGAAACGTATGTTATAATGGAGCATTATCAGCGAAATTCAGGAGAAGCTATGAAAAAAATGATCATCGTCGGAGGCGGAGCCGCCGGAATGATGGCGGCCATTCGTTCCGCTGACGGTTCCGGCCAGGTGACGTTATTGGAAAAGAATGAAAAACTTGGGAAAAAGCTGTTCATCACAGGTAAGGGCAGGTGCAACCTGACCAATAATTGCGGCAAAGATGAGTTGATGGCTCATATGATCGCCAATCCCAAGTTCATGTACCGGGCCCTGTACGGCCTGGACAGTGAAAAGACCATGGCCCTGTTTGAAGAAGCCGGGCTCCGGCTTAAAACGGAACGGGGCGGACGTGTCTTTCCGGCTTCCGATAAATCTTCCGACGTGATCCGAACGCTGGAAAAGCTTTTGAAAGAGCGGAATGTCCGGGTGTGCCTGGGAACGGAAGTGACCGGCCTGCTGATCAAAGACGGGCGCTGTGTGGGCGTTCGCGCGAAGGATGGCAGAAGGTGGGAAGCGGATCGGGTCTTATTGGCCTGCGGCGGCTGTTCGTATCCGTCTACCGGATCGGACGGCAGCGCCTATAAACTGGCTGAAGGGTGCGGGCACCGCCTGGTGCCGGTCCGTCCCTCCCTTGTCCCCATGACGGTCAAGGAGGCATGGTGCGGGCAGCTTCAGGGGCTGTCCCTGAAAAACGTGACGGTAACGCTGCGCGAGAAAAAGAAGGTGCTTTTTAAAGAACAGGGCGAAATGCTGTTTACCCATTTTGGCGTCAGCGGTCCCCTCATCTTGAGCGCCAGCGCCCGGTGGGGGCGCGTGAAAAACGTTCAGGATGTTTCTCTTAGCGTAGATCTTAAACCGGCTCTTTCGCCGGAACAGCTGGACGCGCGTATCCTCCGGGAATTTGATGAGAATATCAACAGGCAGTTCCGAAACAGCCTGGGCGGCCTGCTCCCGCGAAAACTGATACCGGTCATCGTTGAGCTGTCCGGCATCGATGGAGACCGGCCGGTAAACCGTATATCCAAGGCGGAGCGGCTGCGGCTTAGAGACCTTTTGAAAGATCTGACGATGCGCCCCGCGGGACTTCGCGGGTTTAACGAAGCCATCATCACGGCGGGCGGCATCAGCGTAAAAGACGTGGATCCCTCCACAATGGGTTCCAAACATATAAAAGGGCTGTATTTCGCGGGCGAAATGCTGGATATCGACGCGCTGACCGGCGGCTATAATCTTCAGCTT
>CALWEE010000087.1 GCA_944376975.1 uncultured Lachnospiraceae bacterium | reverse complement strand
TTCACCTGCCGGCAGTTCTCTGATGTCCCGCATCCGGTTACTCTTTCTCTTCTTCGCCTTTATGACCGGGACATTGTCTGTCCCTCTCACGTGCTTTACATATTATCACAGGACGCGCGGGGAAAGCAAGGTGCGTATTTAATCAATTTCCTTGATCTTTTTTGTCATCTTCCATTCTGGGCCGCGAAAGGATCCTGTACATTTTACAGGCCAGCACCGGCGCCAGGCATACGGCGCCCACCGCTCCGTAAAAGGGAAGGAAGGCCACGGTACCGATGATCCGAAACGGCCCTCTGGCCTCCCGCGTGATGGTCCATTCCGTAAAAACGTCAAAAAGTTCATGGCCCGCCGGAATACCCGCGGCTAAGACCGCTGTCCAGAAAGGCCGCGTATCCAGGCTCATCCCGAAGATGTATCCCGCCGCGGCGCACATAAGGATCACCGCCGCGCTTTTGATCTGCTCCCCGCGCATCCCGCTCTTTCCTTTCTCCGTCTGCTTTTTTACCGCTCCTAGTATGCCCGGGAGCGCTTTTCTTATGCCTGCGCATCGGGAAAGCGCGGGCAGTGACGCGAAAAGGCAGGGACCATGCGGCGCGATCCGGGCTTTACCCGAAGATTTACGCCGGCATGATCCCTGCCTTTCTTTGTCCATAAAAAAATGGAGTATACGGGATTCGAACCCGTGGCCTCCACAATGCGAATGTGGCGCGCTCCCAACTGCGCTAATACCCCATGAGAAGATTATAACACGTTACGCCGAGAAATCAAGAAATATTTTTAAGGGCCGGAGCGGCTTGCCTGACCCGCCCCGGTCCCCTTGAAAACTATCGCTTTTCCGATGTCTCTTTTTCCTCCGTTCCTTCCGCCATTTCTTCCTTCGCGATCTCGAAAAAATCCCTGTCCGACCGTTTCCGGTGGGGAATGAACCTGCGGATGATATTGCCCTTCCCCCGATGCTTCACGTAAAAATATCCAATGGCGGAAAAGACAAAAGCGCCCACGAAATTGACCAGCAGATCTTCCATGGTATCGATCAGGCCGATGTCCAGATAGCCGCCGATGCCGAGGGATACGCCGTCCACCAGCGTATCCTGTATGCCCGAAAGCCGGACCGGCACATTCAGTCCGTCCGGGTTAAGGAGCACGGAAGATATGGCGTGAACGACCGTGTCTTTCTGCATATCCAGGCCGAGGAACTGGTCCATGGCGAATTCAAAAAATTCCCATATGACGCCGATGGTCATGGAAAAACAGAAAGCCACGATGGCCGTGAACAGCGGCGACAGTTTAAAGACCATCTTTTCGCTCCGGTTCAGCAGATCCACCAGAGAAAAGCCGATGGCCGCCGCCAGGAAACCGTTCATGGTGTGCAGCACCGTATCCCAGAAGGGAAACACGATGTAAAACTCGTTGATCTCTCCCAGTATTTCCGCCGCGAAGATAAAACATAAGATGATGATCTCCAGCGTGGTGGGCAGTTCGATCTTGAACGTCACCTGGACAAAACTGGGAATGAGCAAAAGCAGCAGGGTCAGCAGGCACAGGAACGCGTTCTCGTAGTTTCCCGTGACCAGCTGATAGATGAAAAGCCCGATGACCAACAGGCGAAAGATCAGATAGACAAGAAAGCTGCTGCGATGTTCCCGAAGTTCCATCCGCATGGCCCGGCCCAGCACTTTTAAGTGGCTGACTTTCTCCGGGTCACGGGATCTTTTTCCTTTGCTCATCTTGTCCGCCGTCCTTCACGCAGCCGTACAGTCTACCGGCGTATAACCCGCTTCTTTGACCGCGTCCATCAAAACGGCGTCCGCCACTTCCGTATCCATGGAAACCGTGGCCTTTTTGCTTTCCAGGTCCACAACAACGCCGGTCACGCCTTCCACCCCTTCCAGCGCTTTCTGCACATGGGCCTGGCAATGGGCGCACATCATACCTTCTACTGTCAATACTTTTTTCATTGCAAGATCTCCTTCCTGTTGTCCCGGAGCGTTTCCGGTTGGTATGTTTTTATCATCAGATCCCGGAGCATGCTCCGGAAGTTCTGTCTTTTTATCGCGGGCCGCGTCGGCCTCCGCCAAAAGATCGTCGTCCTTTTTCTTAAAGAAACGCAGACGCAGCGCGTTCGTCACCACGCACACCGAACTCAGGCTCATGGCCGCCGAACCGATCATCGGACTTAAACGGATGCCGAATGCCGGGAACAGGGCGCCTGCCGCCAGCGGGATGCCCAGGGCATTGTAGAAAAACGCCCAGAACAGGTTCATATGGATATTGCGGACGACCGCCCGGCTCAATTCGATCGCCGTCACCATATCGCCCAGGGAATCTTTCATGAGGACCACGTCCGCGGACTCGATGGCAATGTCGGTCCCCGCGCCGATGGCCACGCCGATATCCGCCCGGGTCAGCGCCGGCGCGTCATTGATGCCGTCGCCCACCATGGCCACTTTATGGCCCTGATCCTGCAGCGCCCGTATATGGGCTTCTTTTTCCGTCGGCAGGACGTCGGATATGGCTTTTTCGATACCCAGTTCTTTCCGGATGGCTTCTGCCGTCACCTGATTATCTCCGGTCAGCATGACCACATGCAGCCCCATATCACGGAACCGCTTTAAGGCCGCCCGGCTGGAAGGCCGGACCGTGTCGGCGACGGCGATGACGCCGGCCAGCTTTCCGTCTCTGGAAAAGATCAGCGGCGTCTTTCCTTCCCGGGCGAACCGGTCGATCGCTTCCCGGACGCGGCCGCTTCCGGCCATATGGTTTTCTTCCATAAACGCCTTGTTGCCGGCCAGATAGTCATGTCCCTCTACCCGGGCTTTGATGCCCCGTCCGGCTACCGCTTCAAACGCTCCGGCTTTGGGGACCTGAAGCCCCCGTCCGGCCGCCGCGTCCACCACCGCCTGAGCCAGAGGATGCTCGCTGCCCTTTTCCGCGGAAGCGGCTTCCGAAAGGAAAGCGGCTTCGCTCAGGCTTTCATCGAGCACCAGGATATCGGTCACCGACGGATGGCCGGACGTGATGGTCCCGGTCTTATCAAGTACTATTGTATCGATATTGTGGAGGTTTTCAAGACTTTCCGCCGATTTGACCAAAATACCCATCTCCGCCGCCTTTCCTGTGCCCACCATGATGGCCACGGGCGTGGCCAGGCCCAGCGCGCAGGGGCAGGAAATGACAAGGACGGAAATGGCATTGGACAGGGCAAACTCAAAGTCCCCTCCGAAGATCATCCATATGACTGCCGTCACGATGGCGATGCCGATGACGACGGGAACGAACACGCCGCTGACCTTATCGGCCAGACGGGCGATGGGCGCTTTGGAATTGCTGGCGTCGTCCACCAGCCGGATGATCTGGGACAGGGTCGTGTCTTCGCCCACCTTGGACGCCCGGAAACGGAACGTGCCGTTTTTATTGATCGTGGCGGATATGACCGTATCGCCCACGTTTTTTTCCACCGGTATGCTTTCGCCGGTAATGGCCGCCTGGTCCACATAGCCATAGCCTTCCGTGATCACGCCGTCCACCGGTATGCCTTCTCCCGGACGGATCACGACGATATCGCCGGCCATCACCTGTTCCGCCGGGATCGTCTGTTCCGCTCCACCGCGTATGACCACCGCCGTCTTGGGCGCCAGATCCACGAGCTTTCCAAGGGCGTCCGATGTTTTCGCCTTTGACCGGGCTTCCAGATATTTGCCCACCGTCACCAGCGCGAGGATCATGGCGGAGGACTCGAAGTAGAGGGCGTGGGCATATTCATGGACCAGATCCATATCGCCATGGCCGAACCCGTAGGCCATGCGGAACATGGCGAACAGCCCGTATATGAGGGACGCGCCGGAACCTATGGCGACGAGGGAATCCATGTTGGGCGCCCGATGGGCCAGGGCTTTCAGCCCGTTCTGGTAAAATTTCCGGTTGATATAGATAATGGGCAGCGCGAGGACCAACTGGGCCAACGCCAGCACCAGCGCGTTTTCCATGCCGACAAAAAAGGACGGCATGGGAAGGGACATCATGCCCCCCATGGCAATATACATCAAAGGGATCAGCAGGACGATGGAGGATACCAGCCGCCGTTTCATGCTTTTCCGGCTTTCCTCCGCCCGGTTCTGTCTTGTCTCCCACTCGCTGCGGAAACCGCCGCTTTTTGTCCGCGCCTGTTCCATGGACGACGCGCCGTATCCGATCTGGATCACCGCGTCGATGATCTTCTCCGGTCCGACTTTGGACTCATCGTAAGATACGGTCATCTGGTTGGCTAAAAGGCTCACGTTCACGTCTTCAACGCCTTCCAGCTTCTGTACGCACCGGGTCACGTTGGCCTGGCAGGCCGCGCAGGTCATCCCGGTCACGTTATATTTTTCTGTCTTCATCTTCTTCACCTGCCTATTTCAGTTTTTTGATCAGTTCCACCGCTTCGTCTATCACGCCGGTATGGCCTCTTTTGATCTCCTCCACCACGCAGGTTTCCAGATGATCTTGCAGCACCAGATAACCGAAAGACTGAAGGGCGCTTTCCACCGCCGCCACCTGGACGAGGATATCGCCGCAGTACCGGTTCTCCTCCAGCATCTTGCTGATGCCGCCAAGCTGGCCCATCATCCGCTTTAGCCGATTCTGAAGCTGGCGCAGCTCCTTTTCGTCCCTGGGCGTGGCTTTATGCCGACAGCAACATTCCGTTTTTTCACACGCGGGCTGTCTATTTTGATCGGAAATTCCCATTCACTTCGCCTCCTTATATATACCCCCTAAGGGTATTTACGTGTTCTATTATAATACCCCTATAGGGTATTTTCAAGAGGGTAATGTATCTTTTCTTGACGGTTGTGTTTCCGTCTAGTTTCATCTAATGATAAAATCCAGTAAAATCAAGGGTTTCCAGACTTTTTTATTTTCATCTAAGTTCGTCTAATGTCATCTATTTTTCTTAAAATTGCAACAGAATTACCACAGAAATCAAGAGATTTTTATTGTATTTATAACATCTTCCTGCTCTAACCGTTTTTGCTCTGTAA
Source organism: uncultured Lachnospiraceae bacterium (assembly GCA_944376975.1). Taxonomy (GTDB): domain Bacteria; phylum Bacillota; class Clostridia; order Lachnospirales; family Lachnospiraceae; genus Frisingicoccus. Next base: position 1,623 of record CALWEE010000087.1, on the reverse strand, counting down.
GATGTGTATAAGTATCTAGTGTAAACCTCATAGAAAGGCGGTGAATGTATGCCTATAGCAGAAAGCAAAACAAGAACAATCATTACTATAAAAATGATAAAAAAATCCTAGAACAAATCGCAAAAGAACAAGATAGAAGTTTTAATTATATTGCTAATCAAGCCATTAAAGCCTACATTAAAAGGAATATACCAGATAAGAAAGATTAAGGGCTTGCGTCCTGCCGCCAGATGTGCTATATTTGAGATAGAAAAAGGGAAAGCCAGAGAAGCGGCCTACCCCCAAATAATTACGATAACTGTTTTACACAGCCGTTCACTATTGGCAGTAGTGGGCGGCTACTTCTTTCCCTTGAAGATCTCATAACAAAGACCAACAAGAGCGACAATGAATATCATCAACTATTTCTTACCTTTTCCCGCCGCAGACAGCGGCTTCCTCTCCCTGGGAGATGGTAAGGGGAGAGGGTAGGAGAGGGGATGGAATGGAAAAAACCTGTCCATTAAAGAAAAAAAAGAAAGAGGTTAAATTTAACCTCTTTCCTTAAATCCTTATAAAATTTTACACCCAAAATTATAAGGGCAAGAATCCCTTATAACCGACTAGAAATCATAATGCGTCCATAGACTGATGATCTTCACGGTCTGGTCTTCGTCCATAACTTCATAAACAAGCCGATGCTTGATATTGATGCGTCTGGAATATGCTCCTTGAAGATCTCCGACCAACTTCTCATAAGGCGGCGGGTTCTGATAGGGATTATTCCGAATAACCTCTATCAGAGCTTTTGCTTTTTTGTCCAGCTTCGTCGCTTTGAGCTTCGGTATATCTGCCGCTGCCTTTTTTGTGTAAACAATCGTATACATTACCATTCTATCTCATTTTCCTGCAAGCACTCATCAAGAGGGGTATGCAGTCCCTCTATAATTGTTTCTCTTTGTTTCGGAATAGAGGAAAGATACAGTGTTTCCATAAGTCCGTTATAATCTTCTTCGCTGATTACAACAGCATTTCCCTCTTTTGTACTGATGTTTACCGGCTCATTATACTTGATTGTCTGTTCTAAAAGGGTAAAAATATTTTTTCTAAAATTCGTAATATTGGTGTTCATCATATCGTCCACCTCCTATATGTACATTATAATGTACATTTTTTATTTTGTCAAGATAAACGTGCATTATTACGTACATAAATTATTCTTTTGAACTGTTTTCTTTCTCACTTTGAGCCTTATCCGAAAATGAATATCAAGTATTTTTTTAACATCTCCGTAAAGCTATGAATAACTTAGACAAAAAGGGCAAATAATAATTATTTTGCGCCTAAATAGGCAAAAGCACCGTTTTGTTACGGTGCTTTGATGTACTTGATCAAGGATCATCCAATCCCAAAAAATCGCTCAAAAAATGTTTTTAGCTTGTCAATGACGGCCTGCTTCTTTTCCGCGCGGTTTCCGCCGCCAAAACGGGACATTGGGGGAAGAAGCTTGTCAATGGCCGTGCCGCTCGTTTTAACAGAGCCGTCACGGAAAGATGCTTCGATAAACTTTCTCGTTTCCGCATCTTTCAGGTTTTCCTCTCGGATGATAGCGGAGAGCTGCCGCTCCTTTTCTTCTGCGACAAA
>CALWEE010000086.1 GCA_944376975.1 uncultured Lachnospiraceae bacterium | reverse complement strand
TACGCGATATATATGCCCTGACCGTCCTTTTCCCGGGCCGGTATCAGTTCCCATGGCACGCCGTCCGGCGGCACATCTGTATCTTCGATGTCGGTCGTGTAAAAATCTTTTCTGTTATCGCCCTTCGGTTCCCTGTCTTTTTTCCCTTTCCACTTCGTTACTGCGTATACCGTCGCCGATCCGAAAATCTCCAGCGCGGCCGTCACGAGCAGCGCGGCCCACGGACGAATCCTCAGATCCAGCACCAGGCACAGCAGGCCGACGATCGCCGGCAGGCACAGTCCCAACACCGCTTTCGGCACGTATTCCGCGGTTTTCCTTCCGCTCTCCCGTAAAACAGGTCCGTCGTCTTCCGTTTCATCGGGCAAAAGGTCCGCTTCCGCTTCCTCCTGTCCGTATTCATCAAGTATTTCCTGAACGGCCCCCAATACGCATTGGGGCTCATGGACTTTTTTATAAAACTGATAGGCGAGGAATACGGCCTCTTTTTCTTCGTAAGCCACCATATTGAGCCACTCCTCCGAAAAAGAACGCATCTGTTCCCAAAAATCCTTCTTATAACCCGGAAGATAAATAAAACTGGCGTAATACTCCGTCTCGTTGAGGAAGATATAAGCGGTTTCCATGACAAGATCGTCCGGGTCAAGAAGGTATTCGTCCACCGCTCCCATAACACGGATCACCGACTTTAATATCCTTCGTATCAGTTCCTGTCCCAGCGGATTTTCCCTGAGCCAGTTTTCCAGGGAAACATACGTGTTCAGTTTATAAACATACTTTATCTCCGTATCTGTTTCCGTCGTATAAAACTCCGCCAATCCCGGCACCTTTACCCGGCGCAGCAGATTCTGCTCATAAGCCTCGCCCGGATGGTCCGCGTCTGTCAGGATATCCAGATAAGAACAGCGCATATCTTTTCTGTATTCTGTTTTATTCTCCACCTGATCCTTCCTCTCCTTCCAAGCTTCGCGAAAAAGACTCGCTGCTGATCACAGGCGCTTCGGAGGTAACGGCAAACCTTATGGGCACACCGGCTATACGCCACGTTCCTGCCGCGTAAACACTCACCTTATCTGTCCAGGCGTCTTCCTGGATGGAAAACGTCTCCACCGTTACGCACAGCAATTCCCGCTCCATCCTTTGAAAGGCCCGTTCATACACCCGTGTCAGAGGCACTTCCCGGCCATCCAGCAAGGCGGCGATATCGGTCTCCTGGGTATCCGCCAGATAATACCGCCCCAGGCTCAGCGCGGCGCAGACAGCCGTCTCATCCGCCACGGCGCCCAAAACGACATGATCGTGGATATAAAAGGTCAACATGATCACGCTGCCGATCAGCAGGCAGAACCAGGAAACGATGAATGTCGCTTCCACGGTAAAGCTTCCTTTATACGTTTTCATATGAGCCATGCGGCCGCGTAGCTGGCCGCCAAAAACGGCAGATAGGCCACCGTCGATCTCCTGTGGATCTTTTTCCGATACATACCGATCCCGATATAGATCAGAAGGATAAGAAAGCTTACGGATAACGCTTTCACGCAAAACCACGCCCCTTCCAGGAATCCGAGGCTTCCGATGATCACGCAGTCGCCCATGCCGATCCCGCCGCCGGTCACCTTGCTCCATATCGCGGCGACGCACCCCAGCGCCGCTCCCGCCCACCATGTTATATGTAAGATCTGGCCGCTGGCCAGATGGTATATCACTCCCAGACAAACGGCCCCCTGCGCGGGCCACAGCGGTATTTCTTTGTATTTGATATCCGAAACGACCGGATATCCGATCAATATAAGACTTAATATATGGTTCACCTTCATTCCCCCTCATTGTCCGCATCGCTCGCACGCGGTCAGCCCCTCTGACTGGGCGTCCGACTTTTTCTCCATCCGGACTGTCCGTTTCAACCCGCCGCACGACAGGCTTTTATGATAACAGATGCCGTTTTCCGCCACATAATACGTAAGCCCGCCCATGTCTTTGCATCGCTCGCAGGGCGGATATTCTTTCGCTTCGGACTCCGGCACCCTCCGGACGCTGAGTTCGATATGGGTGCACAGCCTGTCCGTATGGTATACCCTGCCGTTTTCTGTCACATAAACCGTCTCGCTCCCCTCATCCTGTGAGAAAGAGGCGGCTTCCGAGCTGTCGTAGCCCAGCCATGCCCGTATATCCGCCCGTTGGACCACCGACACCCGCGTCACGCCGAATACCGGATAGATCGGCTGAAGCCTGTAGCGGACACACAGGCGCAGCCACGGATCCCCTTGAAGGACGCGGGACGCGGCGAAATCAAACCCGCCATCGACCCCGGCCGCGGGGACCCCTATATCGGACACGGCGGCATACAGGCTTACAAGCCATCCGCTCCGGACCCGGTCCTCATGATCGCACGCCATCGCCGCCAGCCTGCGCCCGGCTCCGGTCATCCTGTCCTGGACCTGTATCTTGTATCCGGTCATGCCGATCAGGGATATGAGCAGCATCCAGGCATACAGCACCAGGGGGATGACCAACGCCGCTTCCACCGTCATTGACGCTTTGTTGTGATGGAATGCCTTTTTTCCGCTGGTTTTTCCATCCTTTGATATACTTTTTCTTTTATAGTCAAGGTATCGCCTGTTTATGATCTTTTTCGGAGTTTTTTTATTTGAAATGATAACAGAATAAATGTATGATCGGATCGGTTGACTGAAAAAAGGCATTCCCCTATCACCCCCTTTCCTCTGTCAATAGGTCATGGACACGGCCGTATCCTGCCGCGACAGGCCGCCCGCGTTATAGGAAAATGAATTCCGGATCCCATATACACAGTTCGACATGCGAAATGACGCGTTGCCTTCCGTGAGACGGATATTTTCTTCCATCAGATGGGTCATCCGCCGCATAAGCGTTTCCCGCGGCGTCAGCATGAGGAAAAGGGTCAGATAGCCCGTATAGTCCAGGCCGCTTCCTGTATCGCCCTCTGAAGATCCATTCAACGTTTCCGCTGACAGCCCGAGCATGGATTCCCAGCTCACCTTCCATTCTCCCTCTTTTTTTATCAAGCTGACCTTCTCTCCCCGGAGCAGGCATCGACAATCGGCCAGGCTTTCCGCATAGGCCCAGGCCAGTTTTAAAAGCAGGCAGATCACCTCCTGAAATTCCGGGATCAGCAAAAAACCGGCGATCAGCGCGGCCGTTTCACGGACCTTCGCGTCTTCCGACGGATGGGTGAGCAGGTAGGCCATGTTTAAGAACATCCGCAGCCACACCGTTTTTTTGACTGCCGCCTCCAGATTTTCCCGGTCACTGCCGCTTCCGTTGAGCAGATATTCCATCTCATAATCCAGCGCCCGATCGTGGGCCACGCCTTCCCATCCCATACCCCCATTGGAAAAAGCTTCCGGTATGTAACTGTACAAGGCCGCGAACCGCGCGCCTTTTTGGATCACGGACGAAAGATCCATATATCCGGACAGGTTGTCAAACAGATCCTGTACCTTTCCAGCGTCTTTAAAATCAAGCAGGCCGTCCCACAACCTTTCTTTTTCCACCGGATAGGACACATCGGAAAGATCGGCCGTCTTTTCCGAAACGATATACCCGTCAGGCAAGGCGGCGTTTAACAGCCCGCCCCCGAGAAGATCGGCCAGCCCGTCCCTGGGATCCGTCGGCTCAGGTCCTTCTGGCGTCTGTTCGTCGCCCGCTCCGCTCTCCTGTCGCTGATCATAGGCATCCTGCGCTTTCATCTCTTCCTCGTCCATGTCTCCCGAAACGGTCTGCTTCACGTATGACCACAGATTCAGCACGCTGTCAAAGCTTTCTTCCTTCAGTTTATCTTTCCATCCCAGATAGATCTCTCGAAGAAAGAAGGACCAGTCATCTTCATCCAGCATGATCACATCCGGCGGATCAGCCTGGGTTTCCAGATCTTTTCCCGAAAACCCGCTGTCTTTCATATACGCTTCAAAATACGCTTCTCCCGCGGTCCTCAGCGTCTCCAGCCGAAACCGGTCGCTGCCGAAGCCGCCGTCCAACGCCATGATCCCGTAATATTTTTTCAGGATCGGATGATACTGGGACAGGAGATTTTCCGCGCTGACCAACGCCGCCTGTTTCGCGCACGTCATACAGGCGTATACTTGCGCGGACTTTAAACAGGTGAGGATAAGGCCGGAAACAAGCATAAAGACCAACGCCGCGAAAACGGTTATCTGTCCCTTTTCTTTTTGTTTCATATGGTGGAACTCTGACTTGTGATCTTATTGAAGATATTATTGACAAGAGTTGTAAGCTGAGATTTGAAAATGATGACCAGTCCGATCAGGACCACAAGGATCAAAATGATCTCTACAACGCCGACGGCGTCTTCGTCGGCTATAAACTGCCGGATCGTTTCCATATACTTCCTCCCTCCACGCGGTTCTCTTTTAACCTATCCTGAAAGATACAACGGCAGGATAGATAAGTATGGCAAAAATGATACCCATTAAAAGGATCATGGGGAACAGCATCCGCACGCCGGCTTCCTCGCCCAGCTTCCGGGCGTTTTCCCGCCGCATCACTTCCGCTTCCTCCGCTTCATTGAGCATAAGGCCGGCCGCGCCTTTTGTCCCTTTTTGCAGCTGCTGCACCAGCAGCGCCGACAGACGCATATACGCGGGCAAAGCGCAGCGTTTCCCGAAATTGACGTAAGCCTGCCTCTCCGTGATCCCTCTGTTCATCTCCTGGAGCGTCTTCTCCATCTCTTTGTATCCTTCGCCATAACCGCCGTACCTTCCTTTTTCTTCCTGCTCTTTTTCCACGATCCGTTCCCATGCCCGCCGGATCGTCAGACCGGCTCCTATAAGCAGTACGAGCCTGTAGACGATCTCCGGATAAGCCCTTTGCAGTTCCTGGGAACGGCGTTCATATGCCTTTATGACCTGCTCGTCTTTATAAAAAAACAAGGCGGTCAGGCACAGGCACCCGAATATCAGAAATTTTTCACCGGTGTGCTCCGGTATCGTTTTCCACGTCAGCTCCCGCCCGGCAACGGACGCGGGCAAAAGCACCGTTTCCTCTTCTGCCGTTGTTTCCAGACGGGCGCTCACGGCATCTTCTATTTCTTTCATGCCGGCCTGGGCCGGCAGAAGCACCGGTTTTCGCACCGTTACGTCTTCCGTATAATTTCGGGTCTCACCCTGACATTGGAGCGTCAACGTTACACGGGTCGAAATCGGCGCGTTTTCATAAGCCGCCTCCGTTAAAGACCCGTCCACGCTTATCCACCGGGTATCTTCCGGCTGCCACCCGATCTTCATGTCATATTCCGCCGCTTCCGTCGGAAAATACAGATCGGAACAGACCTGATCGGCAGAACGGTTGTCCCCCAGCCATACCTGATCCAGCCAGGCCTTGCATCGCGCGAACATTTCTTCCCGTTCGCTTTCATTCATCTGCCTGGCCGGCAGACGGATCTGGATGGCCTGATCTTTCAGATACGCCCCATCGCTGACCGTCAGGTGATACACTTTATCGCCGCCTCCCGGAGACGCTCGGATCAGTTTTGTCTGATCGGCGTTCAGACGGACCCATTCCGAAACGATCAGCAGGGCAGACACAGCCGCCAACGCGGCGAAACCTTTCAGGCACCATTTCATCTTATGCCGGTAAAATGCCTTCACATGTCTGTCCGTCCGGTCTTCCGGGTACAGCTTTCCCATGACCGCGGCAATCTTCTTCCGGATCACCCGCTGCCAAAACCATGCCTCGATCTTTTCTCTCTTCACAGTTTTTCACCTCCTCCCAACGCTGTCCGCCTCCGGTTCAGACCCGGATATCCAAAAGTTTCCTTCCCCAGAAAATACCGGCCATGTAGATGGCCAGGCAGACCGTCATGAATACGACGCCACCCGCGTTATGGTAAAGCACGGCCATGAATTCCGCCGAAAACAGCTTCATATACACGATGATCCCTGCCGGTATCAGGCACATGATGTGAAATTCGCTTTTCTTCGCTCCCAACATGGCTTCGATCTCATAGCTGGTCTCCATTCTTCTCTGGATCCGCTCCATGCTTTCCCGTACCATGCGGCTTATGGCGCCTCCGCTGCGCTTGGCCAGGATAAGGATCTCCGCCAACTGCCGGATATCTTCATCCTGGCAGCGGCCGGCCATCTCCGTCAGACTGTTTTCCAGCGGGATATTCTTATCCAGCTGAGCGCATATAAAGGTAAATTCCCGGCGGACGATCTCATGTCCCTGATCGTATATCTCCAGATCTTTCCGGGCGTTCCGGAAACTGACTTCCAGCGGATTGCCTGCTGAAAGGGAACTGTAAAGCGCCGTCATGCCATCGATAAACTGACGTTTCATCCGCGCTTTTTCCTGCCTTTCCTTTTCCTTCCGCCGATATTTCAGGAAAAAGGGAAATGCCGGTAGGCCAATGAAAAAAGCGATCCAGGATTGATAAAACAGCCAGCTTATCCCGCCGCACAGAAGCGTCCACAAAGCAAGATCGGCCAGGAAAGCGCTGCCGAAATGGTTCCTGAAAGAGTCCCGCGTTTTTTTCATCACGCCGACACCCGGTCCAGTTTTCTTCGATGGATCAATACGTTGCCTGTAGGAAGAAGGGTTTCCGTCGGGCCTTCCTCTTCGGGAGCCGCCAGATAATGCGCCGCTTCCTCCATGACCGCC
>CALWEE010000085.1 GCA_944376975.1 uncultured Lachnospiraceae bacterium | reverse complement strand
TCGAAGATTTCCTGGACAAATACGCGGCGTCGGTGGATTATGTGAATGAAAACGTGGACGCGGGAGCGGCTCTGGTGGGCAAGTACGATATCGTAACGGAAGAAGTGGCGAAAAAGGCCATTCCGGAGTGCCATATCGTCTGCGTCACCGGAGAAGAGATGAAAGAGAAGCTGTCCGGCTATCTGTCCGTCCTGGAAGCGCAGAATGCCCAGTCTGTAGGCGGCGCGTTGCCGGAAGATGAATTCTATTACGTCAAATAGAAAAATAAAGCTGTGGGCCGTCGCCGTATGGCTGATCTTATGGCAGGCGGCCAGCATGGCGATAGGGCAGGAGATCTTGCTTGTATCTCCTGTCGCGGTCCTTGGATGTCTGGGAGGCTTGATCCGGACAGGAGACTTCTGGATGTCCATTTTGTTCTCGTTTATCAAGATCATCGGAGGATTTCTGGCCGGCATCGCCGCCGGGACGCTCCTGGCGGGACTTGCCCGCGCTTTCCGGTGGGTCGGCGATCTTCTGGAACCTTTCGCCCAGACGATAAAAGCCATACCGGTGGCGTCCTTTATCATTCTGGTGCTCATCTGGATCCCCTCCAGGAACTTGTCCATCGTCATCACGTTCCTGATGGTCTTTCCCGTTATCTATACCAATATACGGGCCGGACTGGAGAGCATGGACGATCAGCTCCTGGAGATGGCGCAGGTGTTCGGCCTGCCAACGATGACGCGGATCCGATACATCTATGTGTCCCAAGTGCTGCCCTATTTTCGTTCCGGCTGCTCCCTGGCTTTGGGATTGTGCTGGAAAGCCGGCGTCGCGGCGGAAGTGATCGGCATACCGGACCGGTCCATCGGGGAAAAACTGTACAACGCGAAGATCTATCTGAACACGCCGGAGCTGTTTGCGTGGACGTTGGTCATCATCGTGATCAGCGTGGTATTTGAAAAAGTATTTTTGAGCGTGATCGACCGGCTGGTCGGAAAACTGGAAAGGATGGGATGAGGATGATCTGGGTGAAGGACATTTCCAAGTCCTATGGAGATAAAAAAGTCCTGGACCATTTTTCCATGACGGTCCCGGAGGGCAAGGTGATCTGCATCATGGGCGCCTCCGGCTGCGGCAAAACGACGCTGCTGCGCATCCTCATGGGGCTGGAGACCCAGGACGCCGGGACGGTGGAAGGACTGTCCGGGTCCCGTATCAGCCCGGTCTTTCAGGAGGACCGGCTCTGCGAGAATCTGAGCGCCATGGCCAACATCCGCCTGGTCTGTCCGGGCAGGGATAAAAAAGAGATCGAAGACCAGATGGCGCGCGTGGGTCTTGCGGAATGTAAAAATCAGCCGGCGCGGGAGTTATCCGGCGGTATGCGCCGCAGAGTCGCCCTGCTCCGCGCGCTGGATGCCTCAGGAGACGTACTTCTGTTGGACGAGCCCTTTAAAGGCCTGGATGAAGAGACAAAGGCGCGGGTGATCGACTTCGTGGATCGTTCCCGGGCCGGCCGGACGATCCTGTGCGTGACCCATGACGCGGAGGAAGCGCAGGCGCTGAAGGCTGAAAAAATCGTGCGCATGGAATAAAGGAAAAGAAGGAGAAATGATCATGAAAAAACAAGTAAGGATGGTATTGGTGGGGGCAGTGATGACAGCGCTTCTTTTGACCGGCTGCGGCAATAAGGGCGAAACGGCAGAAGGTCAGCAGACCGGAGAAAACGCTGTTCCCGGACCGGCTGAAACGACGGAAAGCCCGGCAGAAGAAGAAACCAAGGCCGCGGTGGACGGCCCGTATGTTCTTGTACGGGAAAGCGTCCAGAGAAACGGCATGGTGATCGAATACGACTATGACGAAAACGGCGATATGACCCGTGCGACAAATACCTACAAAGAGGCGCCGGGAGATACTTTCTATCGGGAATACACCACCCAGTACAAGGAAGACGGCAGCAAGATCGTAACAAAATCCCAGGCTGTCCTTGAAGCGACAGGGGAAGTGATCGATCCGGACAGTTTTGAATACGAATATGATCCGGAGGGACGTCTGGTGCGTGAAACCGGACTGAAAAACGGGGAATATCAGGACGAGATCACCTATGAATATGATGAAAACGGCAATCTGATCGCTCAGAGCGAAGGCAAGCCGGGCGACGGCGTCACTTCCATGGCAAGACAGTATGAATATGACGACGCGGGCAACCGGATAAAAGAGATCGAATACGATCTTGACGGCAATGTCAATCAGTATTTTACTTATGAATACGACGAAAACGGCAAAGAGACCGTGAAGCGCAATTTTAACCCCGAAGGCGAAGAGATGATCGAAGCGGTACGTTATCAGTGGCAATATGAATACGACAACCAGGGACGCGTGACCGGGGAATGGAAAGAAAGCGTCGAAGGCGGCCGGAAAAGTGAAGAGTATCTGTACGCGTACGATGAATACGGGAATATGTGTGAAAAAACAGACGTCTTCCAGGATACGACCTATGAATATCAGCCTTTGTCCGTATATTTAGAAGAGAACGGACGCTAAACCTTTATCGACTTATGCCCCTTTCTGTGTTATGATGGTCTTCGGATCATAGAACAACGGAAAGGGGTATTTTCTATGGAAAATACGTCTGAAAAACATCATACAAAACATATCAATATCGGGATCCTGGCCCATGTGGACGCCGGGAAGACCACCCTGGCGGAAAGCCTCCTTTATCTGAGCGGCAGCATCCGCCGGGCGGGCAGAGTGGACCATAAAGACGCTTTTCTGGACACGGAGGCCATGGAAAAGGCCCGGGGCATCACCATTTTTTCCAAACAGGCCAGGATCGACATGAAAGACGGCGTGTTCACGCTTCTGGATACGCCGGGCCATGTGGATTTTTCGGCGGAAATGGAACGGACCTTGCAGGTGCTGGATTACGCCATCCTTGTGGTCAGCGGGGCGGACGGCCTGCAAAGCCACGTGATGACCTTGTGGAAGCTGCTGGAAAAATATCAGGTCCCGGTATTTTTGTTCATCAATAAGATGGACCAGCCGGGAGCCGATAAGCATGAGCGCATGGAAGAAATACGGTCAAAGCTGGGAGACGGCTGCGTGGATTTTACGGAGCCGGAAGACGCGCTGGCGGAGACCGCGGCCATGTGCGATGAAGAATTATTGGAACATTTTCTTGAAAACGGCCGCATTGACAAAGACCTTCTGCGGCTGAAGATACGTGAACGGAAGATCTTTCCCTGCTATTTTGGCTCGGCTTTAAAGATGCGGGGCGTGGACGGGCTGCTTTCGGGCCTTTCGGACCTTACGGTGGAACCGTCTTATCCGGAATGTTTTGGCGCCCGGGTCTATAAAATATCCCGGGACGCTTCCGGCGCCCGGCTGACCCATCTGAAAGTGACCGGCGGGACGCTGAAGGTGAAGATGATCACAGGCCCCGGAAAATCCCAGGGGGACGGCCTGGAGTGGGAAGAAAAAGTCGATCAGATCCGGATCTATTCCGGAAACGGGTTCAAGACCGTTGGCGAAGCGCCGGCCGGGACGATATGCGCGGTGACCGGGCTTACAAAGACCCGGTCCGGCATGGGTCTGGGCCAGGAACCCTCCGGGCAGCCGCCGGCGCTCATCCCGGTGCTGACCTATCGCCTCTGCCTTCCGGAAGGCTGCGACGTGCATCAGACATTCATGCGTCTGAAAGAATTGGAAGAAGAGGAACCGGAACTGCATCTGGTGTGGAATGAGCATCTGAATGAGATCCATATCCAGGTCATGGGCGAAGTGCAGATCGAGATCCTGTCCGGCATGATACAGGACCGGTACGGCCTGGACGTGACGTTCGATTCGGGAAGTATCGTATATAAAGAAACGATCGAAACCGAAGCGGAAGGGATCGGCCATTTTGAACCGCTGCGCCATTACGCGGAAGTCCACTTGCTTTTGGAGCCCCTTCCCCGGGGCAGCGGCCTTGTATTTGAAAGCCGATGCGGCGAGGATATGCTGGATCGGAACTGGCAAAGGCTCATCCTGACCCATCTGGCTGAAAAAGAACATAAAGGCGTGCTCATCGGCGCGCCGGTCACGGATATGAAGATAACGGTGATCGCCGGAAAAGCCCATGCCAAGCATACGGAAGGGGGCGATTTCCGTCAGGCCACTTACCGGGCCGTGCGCCAGGGCCTGATGATGGCCCGCTGCCGGCTGCTGGAACCGGTTTACGCGTTTACGCTGGAAGTCCCTCAGGATAAAGTGGGACGGGCGCTTTCCGATATCCAGAGGATGCACGGGACTTTCGCGCCGGCGCGAAGCGACGGCCAGATGAGCGTGATCAAAGGGGAAGCGCCGGTATCTTCCATGCGCGGCTACCCGGCGGAGGTGGCGGCCTATACAAAGGGTGCGGGCCGTCTGTCGCTCGTCCTCAAAGGATATGACCTGTGTCATAACGAAGCCGAAGTGATCAGACAGTCTGGCTACGATCCGGAAAAAGACGCGGACGAACCGGCAGGTTCCGTGTTCTGCCGGCATGGGGCCGGATACAATGTGCCCTGGGACCAGGTACGGGGACAAGCCCACGTGGACAGCGGCTGGCGCTTCCCCGGTGAAAAACGCCAGTCGGAGGAAAGGGCGGATGCCCGGCGGGAAAAAGACGAAGCCAACGCAAGACGCTTTAGCGATAAGGAACTGGAAGAAATATTTGTCCGGACTTACGGGCCGATCCGCCAGAGAAGAGGGCCCATGAACACGTATACGGACAGCATCGACCGGGAGGAAAGACGGAAAAAGAAGGCGGACGGGGAGAGAAGCTATCTGCTGGTGGACGGCTATAATATCATCTTCGCGTGGGATGGGTTAAAAGAACTGGCTCGGGTGAACATTGACAGCGCGCGGGATCAGCTCATGGACATCCTCTGCGATTATCAGGGCTATACAGACGATACGCTGATCCTTGTTTTCGACGCCTATAAGGTGCCGGGGAATCCGGGGCAGGCGTTGAAATACAAAAATATCTATGTGGTCTATACAAAAGAGGCGGAGACCGCTGACCAGTATATCGAAGCCACGGCCCATGAGATCGGCCGGAAATACACGGTAAAAGTGGCCACTTCCGACGGACTGGAACAGGTCATCATCATGGGACAGGGGGCCGGACGCATGTCCGCGTCCCAACTGTGGGACGCGATCGAAGAAATGAAACGGGAAATACGGGAAGGTTATCTGGACCGCCGTTTTGGCCGCGGGCAGGAACTGTTTGAACATCTGGATGAAGCCGACGCGAAACGTCTGGAAGACATCCGGTTGGGCAAAAGAGACTGGGAAGACTGAAAGAAGGTATACCAATGACGACAAATATGACAAAAGGGAAGATCCTTCCCCAGCTGATCGGTTTTACCATACCGCTGGTGCTGGGGAATCTGTTCCAGCTCACCTACAACGCGGCGGATTCCATCATCGTCGGACAGGTGCTGGGCGAAGACGCTTTGGCCGCGGTGGGTTCCGCCGGCATGATCATGAATCTGGTCATACTGTTCATCAGCGGCATGTGCATGGGAGCCGGTATCCTTATGAGCACCCAGTACGGCGCCGGCAGCAGAGGCAATCTGGAACGGCAGATCAGCACCACCCTCATCGGGGGACTGATCTTTTCCCTGGCGGTGACCCTGATCATGATCGGCATGGCGCGCCGGTTTCTCATATGGACCAATATGCCGGAGGAGATACTGGGCCAGGGGACCCTTTATCTTCGGATCGTATTTGCCGGACTTGTTTTCACGTTCATTTACAATTTCTTTTCCAATACCCTCCGCGCGCTGGGCGACAGCAAAAGCCCGCTGCTTTTTCTCATTGTCAGCGCGGTGCTCAATGTGGCCGGCGACCTGCTTTTTGTCGCCGTGTTCGGCTGGGGCGTGGCCGGCAGCGCCATCGCCACTGTGCTGAGCCAGGCGGTCAGCAGCCTGTGCTGCGTGCTTTATATCCGGCGTATACCGATCCTGCGCCTGGGGAAAAAATGGCGGGTCTTCGACCGGTCTATCCTGCTGCGTACATTTTCCTTCGGCATCACCAGCGCCCTTCAGATGATGTGCATCCAGCTGGGCAAATTGTTTGTCCAGTCCATCATCAACGTGCGGGGCGTGGATTTTATGGCGGCCTATACGGCGGTGAACCGGGTGGACGATTTTGCCCTGACGCCGCAGCAGAACATTGCCCATGCGGCCACCACTTTCATGGCCCAGAACAAAGGGGCGGGACAGCGTAGGCGTTTTCTCCAGGGATTTGGCTGGGCGTTTGTCATCCAGATGGTCTATACCGCTGTCGTGGGCGTGGCCGTATTCGCTTTGCCGGCGCCGCTGATGCGGATCTTCGTGGGCGCCCAGGCGACGGAGGTGATCCGTCTGGGCGCGTCGTATCTGAGGCTGATCGGCCTGCTTTATTTCGCTTCAGGCATCACCAATATCCTTCAGGGTTTCTTCCGGGGCACCGGCGACCTGAAAGTGACGTTGTTGAGTACCATCGCCAACATGACGACCCGTGTGGCCACGGCCTGGTATATGCTCAACGCGCTTGGCGGCGGTTTTGACTGCCTGGCCTGGGCCAACCTGTGGGGATGGATCGCCATGATGGCGCTGGAAATTCCGCTGATGGTCCGGATGATCCGGAAAAAGCGTATCTGACCTGCCCAGGAGACGTATAAATCGATTCCTTTGCCTGTATACTATACAAAAAAGGAGTCTGTTCTATGAAGAAACCGAAATCTTACGCGCTCTTTTCGCTGGCCGCCCTGGCTGTGGGCGGCCTGGCCAGTCTTCTTACAGCCGACGCTCTGAAAAATGTCTAT
>CALWEE010000084.1 GCA_944376975.1 uncultured Lachnospiraceae bacterium | reverse complement strand
GGAGCCCAAGGCTCCGGCGGCCCCCGACGCAGGCATGGGCATGATGTAAAACAAAATAAAATCCAAACAAAAGGAGCTGTCGCATCGATGATTGATATGCTCCCTTCTAGGTAGACAAGTGAAATAATAAAAACTTGTCACTTAGAAGGGAGCATTTTATTATGGCATTTAAGCACAAATATTCCTATGAAGAGAAAGAGCATATTCTTATGGAATACCTCAATGGTACTCATGGTTTCAGGGAACTATGTCGTATCTATGGAATGAGCGAGGGAGCCTTAAAAGGCTGGATTCGTTTATACAATGCTTTTGGGTGGGAAGGTCTGGTAACTGGTAGCAAGGCAAGGCATTATTCTTCTGAAATCAAACAAGCAGCAGTAGAGGATTATCTTTCAAAACGCCTTACTGGTCCGGAAGTACTGAAAAAATATAAAATCCGATCAGAAACCCAGCTTCAGAACTGGATCATGAAGTATAATGGTCATGAGGAACTGAAATCTTCTGGAACAGGAGGCTGTACCATCATGACAAAAGGGAGAAAGACTACCTTTAAAGAAAGGGTCGAGATTGTCCAATACTGCATCACACATAATCGTAATTATGCAGAAACATCCCAAAAATACGGAATATCTTACCAGCAAGCCAGAAATTATACCGTAAAATATGAATCTGACGGTGTGGATGCTCTGAAAGATCGCAGAGGGAAGAGAAAATCCCTTGAAGAAATGAGTGAACTGGAAAGGCTGCGGGCAGAGGTAAAATTGTTGCAGGCAGAAAAGAAACGGGCGGAAATGGAGGTATCCTTCTTAAAAAAAATCGAAGAAATAGAGAGGAGGCGGGGTTAAGCCTAATCCGGCATGAATCTGTATACCGGGCGATAAAAAAAGAACATGAAGAGCACGGCTATCCCATCCGGAGCCTGTGCGGGCTTGGAGGCATTTCCCATGCGGCGTATTATAAATGGCTGCATAGGAAGACACCTGAAAGTGAGTTGGAAAACCAACATATAGCAGATGAAATAGAAAAAATCCATAAAGACTCCCCAGACAAAGGATACCGGAGAATACGGGATGATCTGGAGCGTTATCATGGCATGAAAGCCAATGATAAGAGAATTCTGCGGATCTGTCGTAAGCTCGGTATAAAGTCTACGATAAGATATGCAAACAATGGATGTACCCGTCAGGCAAAGAATCCGCAGTATATTGCCGAAAATATACTTGACCGTCAGTTTAGCGCACAAGCCCCGAATGAGAAATGGCTTACCGACGTGACGGAATTTCATTACTATGTCGGTCTGGAGAAACACAAGGTTTATCTTAGTGCCATTCTCGACTTATATGACAGAAGAATTGTATCTTATATTATTGGCGACTCTAACAATAATGAGCTGGTATTTCGTACTTTTGATGAAGCTATCCAGGCAAATCCAGATGCACATCCACTTTTTCATAGTGATAGAGGTTTTCAATACACAAACAGGGCGTTTCATAAAAAACTGGAGAGTGTGGGGATGATACAGAGTATGTCGCGGATAGCAAAGTGTATTGACAATGGACCTATGGAAGGATTCTGGGGAATTCTAAAAAGAGAACGTTACTATGGCAGACATTTTACAGGCAGAGAGGCGCTTGTGTCTATGATAGAGGAATACATAGCGTATTATAACGGTCGCCGGTTGCAACGGAATCTGGGAATAATGACACCAATGGAAAAGCATGAAAGCTATTTACATGTAGCATAAAACTGCCAGCAGGTAAAGCCTACTGGCAGAAAAACTTATATTTTTTTCACTGTCTACTTGACGGGGAGCGGTTCAAATGCTGCGGCAGCTCCCTGTTTTTGTTTTGCTAATTTTAATCTTTAGTACACTAAATCTGCCAGAATCCATTGTTTTGTGGAACCCATAAACTCAGGCAGAGGCTCCACGTCTACTTCCTCATATTCAAAGCTGGACCATTCGTCATATTTTTCTCCATCCTGGTCATAGCTAACGGATGTGAGAGGATAACCTTCTTCGTCATAAGTAAATTCTGTCCATGCCCCATAGATATCTTCCCGGCGAATAATATTTCCAGATTCGTCATAGCTGTAAGTCCAAACATCACCGCTTTCATTTCCTTTGGAATCCAGCTTGATTTGTTTCTCAAGCAGACCGGAATCATCGTAGTCCCAGGTATACCAGTAATAAATGAGGCTTCCATCGAGGGATTCGGATTTGTATTCTGTAAGCCTGCCTGATTCATCAAAGAGATATGTTACCTGATAAGACTGATCTGACGGAAGCTGAAGAATGGTTCTCCCAGCTTCGTCAACCTCATAAGTATACTCATCCACTGTTTCTAAAAGGATGTCGTCAGGCGTGTACCGTTCAAATCCATCGTACAGCGCGCTTTCTGTATAGATAGGCGCACGGTAGGAACTGATCTGACCATCCTGATCGGTACGGTGGATGTATTCCCTTGCCAGAAGTTTGACGGTAGAGCCGGATGCAGCTTCTTTTTCGGAGCTTGAGTCTTGTTCCGGGCTTTCCGCGCCGGCGGATACATCAGAAGATATGCTGCTTTCGTTTGGTACGCCAGCCTCCGAAGCATCGGATGGTTCGGCACTGTTTGTGCCGCATCCCGATAAAGAAAGTAGCAATACACAGGTGAGAACGGATAAAACTTTTTTCATATGCAATCATTCCTCCAGGAATATAAATTTTTATTCGCATTATCAACATTACTAATAACAGGCGTATCTTTTGGAACAGTAGCCAGCAGCTGTTTTAGCTCTGCTGCTTTTTGTAAGGGAATCACATCGTTCCAGCTTGCGGGATCGGGCCACGCTCCCCATCCATGAAGTTCTAAACCGTCTATCGAATTTTCTCCTCTTGCTTCCGAGAAATTCCAAACGGTTTCTTTATAAGCGGTACTT
The DNA here is from genome assembly GCA_944376975.1 of uncultured Lachnospiraceae bacterium. GTDB lineage: Bacteria > Bacillota > Clostridia > Lachnospirales > Lachnospiraceae > Frisingicoccus. The sequence continues at coordinate 3,989 of CALWEE010000084.1, read as the reverse complement.
TCCACTGTTAAAGCGGCTGTGAAACACCCCTCTTGCCTGATAAGAACGGTTATATTGTGCCATCTCCCCATGCTGGGACGCATAGGCGGCAGAATGGGGGTAGAGAGGAGCAGCTCGTAATTCTTCCTGCGCCCTGCACATATGGGACACTGCCTGATAGCCACTCCCTTTTGGACTAATATACGGATCATTTTGAAACGGCCGGAGCATAGACGCCTCCGGTCATTTTTTTATATTCCCTGAAGGCGAATACGGCTACAGCGATGCTGTACGCCGCCACGATGATTTCGCACAGGAGCAGAGGCATGATGCCGGCCTGATAGAGACCCGCGACAACGTCGATCATCATATGAAGGACGATGGCCAACAGGTAATACAGCCATTTCTTTTCCCGTACCGCTTTAAATACAAATACGGAAAGGCTGAGCTGAAGGATGAACGCCGCGATCCGTTCAACAAAGGAAAGGGCGTACAAAGATGCCGGTGTGGAAGCGATGCTTGTGAGCGTTGTCTCCAGTGTGGCCACGTCGATCCCGGCGGCGCCTGCCTGTTCCAGATAACCTTCCATGCCGACCATGTTCAGGCTCAGGGCGATGAGCAAGGTGGCGCCAAGATTGAGAGCGCCCAGAAGGAGCATCTCGATGCCGCCGTGTCCAATGCCGCAGGCAATGGCGTATTTGCGCTCCGGGTAGGATTTCATGGCGTATTTGAAGATAGCCAGACGGCCGGTCTCTTCAAATATGCCGGCGGCCAGCCCGCCGTAAAGAGCGTACAGGAGCGGATGGGACAGGATCGTCTGTCCGACGGCGTTGTTCGGGTTCAGGAAAAACTGGTGGCATATGGGTTCAAGCCACAACGCGAAGATAAAGAAACCAAGCATGCCATAAAATACGGGAAGCAGACGCCCGTGGGTCCGGCATTTGAAAACGATCACTGCCGCGATGGGAATGAGCAGACAGGATACTGTCGCGATACCCATTATCGTGATCGCGCTGTTGGATACAGTCATGATCATACCTCCTAATGTATAACATATGAACACAGTATACCGGATTTTTCAGAAAAGCACAACGAAAAACGTGGGATGGGCCGGTAAAAAATAGTTGACAAAGAGAAAAGAAAAGGATATATTGTGTATATAGAATATATACAATATATAAACTTTGACGACGGAGGTGACCAGGTGAACATATATATAAGCCACTCCGGGGACCAGCCGATCTACGAACAGATCGTGACTTCGATCAAGCGGCAGATCCTGAAAGGCGAACTATCGTGCGGCGATCCGCTTCCGTCCATGCGTCTTCTGGCAAAAGAGCTGCGCATCAGCGTGATCACCACGAAGCGGGCGTATGAAGAACTGGAAAGAGACGGTTTTATCACGACAGCTGTGGGAAAAGGAAGTTTTGTCTCGGATGTGGACCGGGAAGCGTTGAAAGAAGAACAGTTGAAAAAAGTGGAAGAATATCTGGAAAAAGCGATCGCCTGGAGCCGGCAGAGCGGCATAACACTGGAGGAACTGACCGGTCTGCTGGAGGTTATGTATAAGGAGGGATAAAGATGGCCAACGCGATAGAGATCAAAGGATTGACCAAACATTATAAAGGGTTTTGCCTGGACCATGTGGATATCACGGTGCCGGAAGGCTGTATCATGGGATTTGTGGGAGCCAACGGCGCCGGAAAAACGACGACGATCAAGTCCATGCTCGGACTTGTCCATCCGGATGAAGGGCAGATACGCGTATTCGGGAAAGATTACGCCAAAGAAGGCCCGAAGATCCGGAAAGATATCGGCGTTGTTTTCGATGAATGTTGTTTTCCGCCCGGACTGACCGCAACGGAAGTTTCCGGGTTTATGAAACATGTGTGCGGTCGTTGGGACGAAGGACGGTATAAACGACTGTTGGGCCGGTTCGCCATACCGACCGATAAAAAGATCAAAGATTTTTCCCGGGGCATGAAGATGAAGCTGTCCATGGCGGCGGCGCTGACCACGTCTCCCAGGCTTCTCATCCTCGACGAAGCGACTAGCGGAGTGGACCCTGTCGTGCGGGATGAGATACTGGATCTTTTGCTGGAGTTTATCCAGAGAGAAGACCATACCGTCTTTATTTCTTCCCATATCACCAGCGATCTGGAAAAGGCGGCGGATTACGTTTCTTTCATTAATAACGGCCGTATCGTGCTGAGCGGGGAAAAGGACATGATCATGGAGACATACGGCGTCGCCCATTGCGATGAAGATCTTATGAAAAAGATCCCCGAAAAATACGTGGCGGGCGTGCGGCGGAACCATTTCGGCACGGACGCGCTGATCCGTTCCAGAGCGGCGTTTTCCCGTCAGTTTCCAGAGGTCCCTGTTGACCGGGCATCCATCGAGGAGATCCTTTTGTTTGAAGTGAGAGGAGAAAAAATATGAAAGGCCTTGTTTTAAAAGATCTGTTGGATCTGAAAAATTATATCCGGCAATACATGCTCACCATCGTGTTTTTTGGCGTGATCGGTTTCGCCATAGAAAATGTTTCATACGCGCAGGCACTGTGCACCCTTTATCTGTGCATGCTCCCGGTGACGGCGTTTTCCCTGGATGAAAGGAGCGGATGGGAGCGCTATGCCCTGACGCTGCCGGTGAGACGCCGCGATCTGGTCACGGCGAAATATATCATCGTGCTCATCGCCATGGCAGCGTCGTTTGTGCTGGACCTGATCCTGACAACGGCGATCCTGGCGCGTTCGGGACAGGCGGGGAGCGGGCAGGCATGGATCGCCAGCGGCCTGACGCTGTACGCCATCATGACTTATACATTGATCTTTTGCGGCCTGCTGCTTCCGATCACCTTTAAGCTGGGATCGGAGCGGGCGCGGATGGTCATCATCCTGATCGTTCTTCTGCCCATAGCCGCCAGTTTTACCCTTGGGGCGTTTGTGGACCTGGAAGATCTGGCAGTCACGGTATTTTCCATGGCGACCTCTATCTGTGTCCTGGCGGGCATCTTCGCGGCAGCCGTTCTGTTCTTCGGGATGTCTTATAAGATCAGCTGCGGCATATATGATAAAAAGGAATTTTAAAAGCGCGGACGCGATATGAAATAGACCGGTTTCGATAAAATATGAACAAAAAATAAATATTTTAAGAAAATATTACAAAAAAATCAGCGAAACACATTGTAAAGACAGCGAAAAAATTGTAAAATGGGTAAAAGGAAAGTCTTGCGAAAGATTTCTCGTAAAGAAGGGAGATGTTGAACATGTCAAAAATGAGCAGACGCTTGTTGGCATTCATGCTGTTATGTGTGTTCGCGCTGACGGCAGTCGCAGGCCCCGCGGCCCGCGTTTTTGCCCAGGATGAGGATAAAGAGCTGACGCTGACATTGAAACCGGCCAGGGATACGCGCGTTTCAGACTGGCTGGTATATGTCAACGGTGCCGTTTCAGATAACAGTAAGGGCGCAGTCACTCTGCCCGAAGACTGGAAAGACGGAACGTTATATACGCTTAACGACGTGGATGGCAGCGGCGTGATCACATTGACGGGAACAAATGATGAGCTGGGATCCATGACGCTCCGCCTGATCAAGGCCGACGGCAGCGTGCCTTCCGTCTCTTTCTGGGATAAGTCGGTTGCCCGCCAGACACTGGCCGGCACGGTGACCGATCCGGTTTACAAGATGGACGACGATACATGGTACAGCGCCGCGGATATGGAGACGGCCATATTGATGGCATCCGATGTTGCCGCCGCTATTGAGGCCATCGGTACCGTATCCCTGGACAGCGTTGACGCGATCGTGAACGCGGAAGCATTATATGACAAACTTCCCGACGGGGAAAAGAATTATGTGGATAATTATCAGGATCTTACCAATGCCCGTACCGCTTATGGCACGATGAAAGCCCTGGCGGACAAAAAGGCAGAGCAGAAGTAAGCGTTGGAAGCGACTTATGCCGGTTACAGCAAAGAAGATACAGGGGAGGAAAACGGAAAAT
>CALWEE010000083.1 GCA_944376975.1 uncultured Lachnospiraceae bacterium | reverse complement strand
GCCACCTTTGAGGACGTGGCGTTGATGGCGGCGAATGTGGGACCGTCTGTTCGCGTGAAGGCGGCAGGGGGCATCGCGTCCATGGCGGACGCGGAGCGTTTTCTTGAGCTGGGCGCGTCCCGGCTTGGAACGAGCCGTGTTGTCCGTCTGGTAAAGGAGGGGGAAAATGAAGGAAAGTAACAAAGGGGCAGACTTTGACCGGCCTTTAGACGAGGGGATCATGGAGGAACTGGCCGAGACGGCCGTAAAGCAGATGGCGTTTTCCTACGCGCCCTATTCGGGCTTTAAAGTCGGCGCGGCCCTGCTGGCTGTGGATGGCCGTATATTTACCGGCTGCAATGTGGAAAACGCGGCCTTAAGCCCGGGCTGCTGCGCGGAGCGGACGGCGGTTTATAAAGGGGTCAGCGAAGGCGCCCGCCGGTTCCGGGCGATCGCCATCGCCGGCGGGAAAGACGGAAAAGTGACGAAGGCATGTCCACCCTGCGGCGTGTGCCGGCAGGTTTTGATGGAATTTTGCGATCCGGAGCGTTTCCGGATCATCACAGTCGGGCCGGAAGGCAGACGGAGCGTCTATACATTGGGTCAGCTTCTTCCCGAGGGATTCGGACCGGCTGACCTGGAAGGATAGAAGGTGGATCGGGTGAAAGAAAGATTTGGACGGATTTTTGTCATCGTTATTGATTCCCTTGGCATCGGCGCCATGCCGGACGCGGCCTTGTACGGCGATGAGGGCGCCGATACCCTGGGGCATATCAGCGAGGCGGCGGAGCGTTTTTCCATCCCCCATCTCCGGAGCATGGGGCTTTCCAACCTCCATCCGCTCAAACAGGTGCCGCCGGTTGCCTGTCCGTTTGGTTATCACGCCGCGCTGCGGGAAGCCAGCGTGAGCAAGGACACCATGACCGGCCACTGGGAGATGATGGGGCTGAAAGTGACCACGCCCTTCCGTACGTTTACGGAACACGGGTTCCCGAAAGAACTGATCGAAGAACTGGAACGGCGCACCGGACATAAGGTGATCGGGAACAAAGCGGCCAGCGGGACGCAGATATTGGATGAGCTGGGCGAAGAAGAGATCCGCACCGGCCATATGATCGTGTACACCTCCGCCGATTCGGTGCTGCAGATATGCGGCAATGAGGAGACTTTCGGCCTGGATGAGCTTTACCGGTGCTGCCAGATCGCCCGGGAACTGACCATGAAAGAGGAGTGGAAGGTGGGCCGGGTCATCGCGAGGCCCTATGTGGGCCGGCGCAAAGGGGAATTTCGACGCACGGCGAACCGGCACGATTACGCCCTGAAACCCTTCGGGCCGACGGCGCTCAACGCGCTGAAAGACGGCGGCTGCGACGTGCTGTCCGTGGGGAAGATCGTCGATATATTCCAGGGAGAAGGTATTACCCGGAGCGTGCGGTCGAAAAGCTCCGTGGAAGGCATGGAACAGACCATCGGCTTTGCCGGCACAGACTTCCATGGCATATGTTATGTCAACCTTGTGGATTTCGACGCCCTCTGGGGCCACCGCCGGGATCCGAAAGGCTATAAAGAAGAATTGGAACGGTTTGATATACGGCTGGGAGAATTGTTAAAGAAGCTGAGGCCGGACGATCTTCTGATGATCACGGCCGACCACGGGACAGATCCCACGTACAAAGGGACGGACCACACCCGTGAAAAAGTGCCGCTCCTCGCCTATTCGCCGTCCATGAAGGGAAACGGCGCCCTGCCGGAGCAGTCCACCTTTGCCGTGATCGGCGCGACGGCGGCGGATAATTTCGGCGTGGCCATGCCGCCTTCGACCATAGGGACTTCCCTGCTTCCCCTTCTCATATAGGCAAAAAAACAGGCCGGTGGATCACCACCGGCCAAATTCGGACAATTCCAGGCCTTCGTTTTTGTCCAGTACGGTCTTGACCGCCCATTCGTGGACAAAAAGCAGAAGGGGATTGCCTTTCAGGTCTTTAATGCGTTTCATATCCGATGTGCCGTTGATGCGGGCCACGTCGATATCTTTGCTGGTCACCCAGCGGATGTATTCATGGGGCATATTTTCAAGGATGATATCCACGCCGTATTCATTTTCAAGACGGAACTTCAGTACGTCAAACTGGAGCACGCCCACAACGCCGACGATGATCTCCTCCATACCGGTATTGTATTCCTGGAAGATCTGGATCGCGCCTTCCTGGGCGATCTGGGAAACGCCTTTGATGAACTGTTTCCGCTTCATGGTATCCACCTGGCGCACTTTGGCGAAATGTTCCGGGGCGAAAGTGGGGATGCCTTCATAGGCGAATACTTTGCCGGGGACAGAGATGGTGTCGCCGATGGAGAAGATGCCCGGATCAAAAACGCCGATGATATCGCCGGCGTAAGCCGTATCCAGGATCTTGCGTTCCTGGGCCATGAGCTGCTGAGGCTGAGAAAGCTTCAGCTTTTTATTGCCCTGAACGTGGTAGACGTCCATGCCCGCCTCAAATTTGCCGGAACAGATGCGCATGAAAGCGATCCGGTCCCGGTGGGCCTTGTTCATATTGGCCTGTATCTTGAAGACGAAGGCGGAAAAATCCTTATCGAAAGGATCGATCATGCCCGCGTCGGACCGTCTGGGCAGGGGATGGCTGGTCATCTCCAGAAAATAGTTCAGGAAGATCTCGATGCCGAAATTGGTCAGGGCCGAGCCGAAGAAGACGGGCGTCATCTTTCCGTGGCTGACTTTCTGGATATCCAGCGGTTCGCTGGCCCCGTCCAGAAGCTCGATGTCGTCCTGAAGCGTGGCGAACAGTTCGTCGCCCACCATGCCCAGAAGTTCCGGAGAATCGATGGGAAGGTTTTGGGAGGCGACTTCCCGCTGGCCGTTTCCCGCGGCGGTGAAGGTCGTCACGTGTCGGGCGCGCCGGTCATAGACGCCCCGGAATTCCTTGCCGCAGCCGATGGGCCAGTTGACGGGACAGGTTTTGATGCCGAGGACCGACTCGATCTCGTCCAGCAGTTCAAAAGGATCGTTGGCTTCACGGTCCATTTTATTGATAAAGGTAAAGATGGGGATATCCCGGAGCAGGCAGACTTTAAACAGTTTTTTCGTCTGCGCCTCCACGCCTTTGGACGCGTCGATGACCATGACAGCGGAATCCGCCGCCATGAGCGTCCGGTACGTATCTTCGGAGAAATCCTGATGTCCCGGTGTGTCCAGGATGTTGATGCAGTACCCGTCATACTGGAACTGCAGGACGGACGAGGTGACGGATATACCTCTTTGCTTTTCGATCTCCATCCAGTCGGAAACCGCGTGGCGGGCTGTCTTTTTCCCTTTGACGGAACCGGCCAGGTTGATGGCGCCTCCGTACAGAAGGAACTTTTCAGTCAGCGTTGTCTTTCCGGCGTCCGGATGGGAGATGATGGCAAACGTCCGTCGTCTGTTTATTTCATCTTTATAGTCAGCCAAAGCCATACCTCCGTTCATTGATCACTAAGTGTAGATTGTATCTTACTCTCCCGGCGATGTCAATATGGGGAAAGGCCGTATAAAAGCCTAAATTCAAAAGAAAGTTTTGACTTCTCAAAACTTCTCATGTAGAATAAGTAGCGTATACTTTGAAAGCGATGAACACGCCTTTTAATGAAAGGAAAGAAACGAGATGGCTAAAATTGCGGTCGTTACGGACAGTAACAGCGGTTTATCCCAGGAACAGGCGAAACGGATAGGCGTATACGTGATCCCTATGCCTTTTAATATTGATGACCAGACCTATTATGACGGGATCGACCTGGATGAAAAGACATTTTATGAAAAACAGACTTCCGATTCCGATATCACCACGTCCCAGCCGGCGCCGGGATATGTGACCGAACTGTGGGACAAGCTCCTGAAAGATTATGACCAGATCCTGCATATACCCATGTCCAGCGGGCTGAGCAGCACCTGCGCCACAGCGAAGATGCTGGCGGAAGATTATAAAGGAAAAGTATGCGTGGTAGACAATCAGAGGATCTCGATCACCCTCCTCATATCGGTAATGGAAGCGCTGGAGCTGGTCAGCTACGGCATGACGGCGGAAGAAGTCCAGAAGATCCTTGAAAGAGAAGCGAAGCAGTCGGGCATCTATCTTATGGTAGATACGTTGAAATATCTGAAAAAGGGCGGGCGGATCACGCCGGCGGCAGCCGCTCTTGGAACCCTTCTCAGGCTGAAACCGGTGCTCCAGATCCAGGGAGACAAGTTAGACGCCCTGGCGAAGGCCCGTACGGTCAAACAGGCGAAGAACATCATCATCGATTCGGTGAAGAAAGATATGGAAAATCGGCTGGAGAACTCCGTACACGGGGAAAACGCGGTCATCCAGCTGGCCCATACCCAGAACATGGATATGGCCATGGAACTGCGTTCCGACCTGGAAAAACTTTTCCCGGGTCAGAAGATGCCGGTGGTGGCGCTGTCGCTGAGCGTGGCGACCCATGTGGGGCCGGGCGTCTTCGCGGCCGGATGGACGCGTAAAGTGCCTGAGATCCTGGAAAAAAATCCGTCGTTTTATCTTGACAAATAAACCTGCGGAAGGTATAATTCAGTACATTAAAGTACATGTCAAACCGACGAACGAGAAGAGTACATACGCGGCAAGCCTTCAGAGAGCCCTGGGAAGGTGTGAACAGGGCGGCATAAAAGCATATGGAATGGCCTCGCGAGGGCGGGAGGAAACGCGGCGAGCGGAGTAATACCCGACGGGATCTCCACCTGTTAAAAAGGGAGCATATATGAATGTATATGACAGAGCGGATGATTCATTATCGAATGATCAAACCGGGTGGTACCGCAGGAGAGCTTTTACAGCCTTTTGTCCCAGTGTAACTGGGACAAAAGGCTGCTTTTTTTTCCGGGACCCGCATAGGATTGAAAGGAGAGATTTTTATGGCAAAGATACCTCACAGACTTTATCTCACAGAAGAACAGATGCCGAAACAATGGTATAATCTGCGCGCCGATATGAAAGAACTGCCGGATCCTATGCTGGATCCGCGGACGTTCAAACCCGCGACGGAGGCGGAACTGTATCCGGTATTTTGTGAAAAGCTGGCCCATCAGGAGATGGACGACGCGACCCGTTATGTGGACATACCGGAGGAGATCCAGGAGTTTTACAAGATGTACCGTCCTTCGCCGCTGATCCGGGCGTACAACCTGGAAAAAGCGCTGAAGACGCCGGCCCGGATCTACTATAAATACGAAGGGAACAATACATCCGGAAGCCATAAGCTGAATTCGGCCATCGCCCAGGCGTATTACGCCAAAGAACAGGGGCTGAAAGGGCTGACGACGGAGACCGGAGCGGGACAATGGGGGACGGCGCTGGCGGAAGCCTGTTCCTATTACCATCTGCCGCTGACCGTGTATATGGTCAAATGTTCCTATGAGCAGAAACCATTCCGGAAATCCATCATCCAGACCTTTGACGCTCAGATCATACCCAGCCCCAGCATGACCACGGAAGTGGGCCGGCGTATCCTGGCGGAAGATCCGGATACGACAGGAAGCCTGGGCTGCGCCATATCGGAAGCGGTGGAAAAGGCGGTGACCACGGAAGGGTATAAATATGTTCTCGGCTCGGTGCTCAACCAGGTGCTCCTGCACCAGTCCGTCATTGGCCTGGAAAGCAAAACGGCGATGGAAATGCTGGATGAGTATCCGGATATCGTGGTGGGCTGCGCCGGAGGCGGATCCAACCTGGGCGGCCTGATCGCGCCGTTCATGCAGGATAAACTGCTGGGTAAGGCGGATCCCAGGATCGTCGCCGTTGAGCCGGCCTCCTGCCCCAGCCTGACAAGAGGACGTTATGCCTACGATTTCTGCGATACAGGGAAAGTTACGCCGCTGGCGAAGATGTATACGCTGGGCTGCGAATATATCCCGTCGGCCAACCATGCCGGCGGCCTGCGGTATCACGGCATGTCGCCGATCCTGTCCAAGCTGTACCATGATGGTTACATGGAAGCGGTGTCCTATGAACAGAGCAAAGTCTTTGAAGCGGCTGTCCTTTTCGCGAAACAGGAGACCATCCTGCCGGCGCCGGAGAGCGCCCATGCCATCAAAGGGGCTATTGACGAGGCGATCCGCTGCCGTGAAAGCGGCGAAGCCAAGACGATCCTGTTTGGCCTGACCGGGACCGGATATTTTGACATGAACGCTTACTCCGCTTATCTGGATGGGACGATGACCGACTATATCCCGACGGATGCGGAGCTGGAGCAGGCGTTTGCCAAACTGCCGAAGATCCCCGGAATACAATAATCTTTTTTTCGGAGGAAGATCATGAAGAAAAAACGGATGATCGGGCGGTTCCTGCCGCGCCTGGCGGCGGCCTTTCTCAGTATTTTGCTGACGGCCTGCTCGGCCGCGCCGGATACGGCGCAGGAGGCCGCGAAAAGCCGGGCGGGCGACGCGGGGACCGGACTGGAAGTCCATTTTATCGACGTGGGACAGGGCGACAGCGCCCTGGCTTTGTGTGACGGCCACGCCATGCTCATCGACGCGGGGGAAAACGATAAAGGAACGACGGTCCAGTATTATCTCCAGCAGCAGGGCGTGGAAAAGCTGGATTACGTGATCGCCACCCATCCGGATTCGGACCATATCGGCGGTATAGACGTGATCTTATATAAATTCCCGGTGGATACCCTTTTGATGCCCGACGAGGGCAAAGATACCCGGACATATGAAGACGTGGTCCAGGTGGTGGAAGATAAGGCGATCCACCGCGTGGACCCGGATCAGGGCGATGTGTATCCGCTGGGGAGCGCGTCCTTTACCGTGGTCTCGGCCAATGAGACGTACGACGATGTGAATGACGCGTCCATCGGGATACGCCTGTCCTTCGGGGAAACCGATTTCCTTTTCTGCGGCGATGCCGGCAGGGA
>CALWEE010000082.1 GCA_944376975.1 uncultured Lachnospiraceae bacterium | reverse complement strand
ACAGGAAAAGCAGCAGCAATTATACGATGAGAAAATTGCTGAATATAAGCAAGAGGGATATTCACATGAAGAAGCTGTTGAACAGGCTGAACAATGGGTTGCTGTTCCCGGATATAGCGAACACCAGCTTGGTATTGCGGTAGACATCAACGGCGCTACTTATGACCTTTATTTCTGGCTTCAGGAAAACAGTTATAAATACGGCTTCATCTTCCGCTATCCCGGCGCCAAAACCGATATTACCGGTACAGCCGAGGAAGTATGGCATTACCGATATGTTGGAGTAGACGCGGCAACAGAAATGTACGAACAGGGGCTTTGCTTGGAAGAATATCTTGACAGGGTAGAAAAATGATCCTTAAACTGCCGTCCCCGCGCCCTTTATGTATATACCGGAAGGAAACACATATACTATGTAAAAATGTATAACGAACGGAGGGAAAGATATGTGGGGATGGCTGATCGCGCTCGTATCCGGCGCGTTGATGAGTATCCAGGGCGTGTTCAATACCGGGCTGACCAAACAGACCAGCCTGTGGGTGGCCAACAGCTGGGTACAGGCTACGGCGCTGCTCGTCTGTCTGGCCGCCTGGATGTTCCAGGGGCGGGAGCCGTTTGGCGCTTTGATGCAGGTGGAACACAAATATCTGCTGTTGGGCGGCGTTTTTGGGGCGTTCATCACGCTGACGGTCATATTGAGCATGGACAAGCTGGGGCCGGCCCAATCGGCTCTGATCATCGTCGTATCCCAGATCGGCGTGGCGTATCTGATCGAACTGTTCGGCCTGTTCGGCGTGGAAAAAGTTCCGTTTGACTGGACAAAAGCGCTGGGTTTTCTCCTCGCCGTGGCCGGTATCGTGATCTTCAAATGGAAATAAGGCGGCAAGTATTTTTGCAAAAATCTATTGTCTTTAGTCTGAAACTTGAGTACAATAGAAATGTATGATGCCGGGGATAAGGTTCCCGGGCTGGTTTTTCCATCCGGAAAGGATGGAAGTATGATAAAATCATGTAATTATCTGATGATCTGGCTCATAGCCGTGGTTTTGACCATGGGCTGTTCTGCCGGGGAACTTGAGATCGTCCCCGACGAGGCCGGACTGTCGGCGGAAACCGGCGAGACGGTACAGCTGTCCGACGCGGCGCCCGAGATCCTGTGGGTGTACGTGTGCGGCGAAGTGGCCTGTCCCGGCGTGTATGAGCTGCCGGCGGGAAGCCGTATTTTTGAAGCGGTGGAAGCGGCCGGCGGGCTGACGTCTGAAGCGTCTTCCGTTTCCGTTAATCTGGCGGAGACGGTGAGCGACGGGCAGAAGATCTATATACCGGACCAGGATGAAGCGAAGACCTGCAACGCGGCCGCCGGCGAAACGGAAGACGGACGGGTCCATCTGAACACGGCCACGCAGGAGGAGCTGATGACGCTTCCGGGCATCGGCCCGTCCAAAGCGTCTGCCATCATCCGCTACCGGGAAGAAAACGGCGGGTTTTCCTCAACGGAACAGCTGATGGAGGTATCCGGTATCAAGACGGCCACATATGAGCAGATCGAAGATCTGGTCACGATAGATTGAGGTGGATAAAATGGCAAGGAAAGTACTCGTTGTCGATGACGAGAAATTGATCGTAAAAGGGATCCGTTACAGTCTGGAACAGGACGGCATGGAAGTGGAAGTGGCTTACGACGGGCGCACGGCGCTGGATATGGCCAGGGAACGGACATATGACATCATCCTTCTGGACGTGATGCTCCCCGAACTGAACGGCTTTGAAGTATGCCAGATGATCCGGGAATTTTCCAACGTCCCCATCATCATGCTGACGGCCAAAGGGGACGATATGGACAAGATCCTGGGGCTGGAATACGGCGCCGACGACTATATAACGAAACCGTTCAATATACTGGAAGTCAAGGCCAGGATCAAGGCTGTCATGCGCCGGACGAAGGCGAAGAAGGAAGCGCCGGCCGATCCCCGTACCATCGTTTCCGGCGATATGCGCATCGACCTGGACGGACGGCGGGTATTTATATCCGGCAAAGAAGTCAACCTGACAGCCAAGGAATTTGACCTTCTGGAGCTTCTGATCACGAATCCCAATAAAGTCTACAACCGGGAAAATCTGCTGAACCTGGTATGGGGCTACGATTATCCCGGCGATGTGCGCACCGTGGACGTGCATGTGCGCCGGTTGAGAGAGAAGATCGAGAATAACCCGAGCGAACCGAAATACATACATACAAAATGGGGTGTTGGTTATTTCTTCCAGAACTAAGAAACAAAAAAGAAAAAGAGGACTTCTGTACAGTATGCAGTTATGGTTGATAGTCGCCCTGATCGTGGTGACTATCAGCCCTTTATTTATTATGCGGTTCATTGCCCTGGAAAACGTGGAGGCCCAGCTGCGGAGCAAGCGTATGGACGAACTGTCCAGCTACGCCCTCATCCTTTCCAACCAGATCATGCGCAGCAATTACTTCGCGGGGGACAACCAGGAGTCGGTGAACAACGACCTGAACCAGTCCGCGTCTTTGTATAACGCCCGGATCCTGATCGTCAACAGCGACTATAAGATCGTCAAGGACAACTATTCCACGCTGGACGGGACCTATTCGGTCTCAGAGGAGACCATACGGGCCATGCTCGGCACGGAAGTCCGCTATTATAACGAGGCGGACGGCATGCTGGAGCTGGCGGCGCCCATCACGTCGGAAGACAAGCAGACGGTCCTGGGCGTTCTGCTGTTCTATTCGTCCACATCGGACATCGTCAAGACATGCCAGTCCATCAGCTCGTCCTATACGGCGATCACCATCGGCCTGGCCGTATTGTGCGTCGTCCTGGCCGGCTCCATGGCCTACGTGTTCATCAAGCCTTTGAAACGGGTGACCGATTCCATTGACCACATGGCGGAAGGCCATTTCGATGAAGAGATCCATCTGAGAGGTTTTTCGGAACTGAAAAGGATATCCGATTCTTTCAATACCATGCTCAACAAGCTGAGGAAACTGGAAAATTCCCGCCAGGAATTTGTTTCCAACGTGTCCCATGAGCTTAAAACGCCGATCACGTCCATCAAAGTGCTGGCCGATTCGCTGAACATGCAGGAAAATGTGCCCAATGAAGTCTATAAAGAATTCATGCGCGACATCGTGGAAGAGATCGACCGGGAAAATTCCATCATCAACGACCTTTTGTCCCTGGTGAAGATGGACAAAGCGGTGGCGGAACTGAACATATCCGAAGTCAATATCAACGAGATGCTGGAGCTGATCTTGAAACGGCTGCGTCCGCTGGCTTCCCAGCGCAATATCGAGCTGGTGCTGGAAAGCTTCCGTCCGGTCATGGCGGAATGCGATGAAGTCAAGCTGAACCTGGCGTTCACCAATCTGGTGGAAAACGGGATCAAGTACAACGTGGCCGGCGGGTGGGTCCAGGTGTCCCTGAACGCGGATCACAAGTATTTTTACGTGAAAGTGGCCGATTCGGGCATTGGTATCCCGGAGGCCAACCAGGACCAGATATTCGAGCGGTTCTACCGGGTGGACAAAGCCCGTTCCAGGGAGACCGGCGGTACCGGACTGGGACTGGCCATCACCCAGAACATCGTCCTGATGCACGATGGGGCGATCAAAGTCAGCAGCAAAGAAGACGAGGGATCGGTTTTCGTGGTGCGCATCCCTCTGAAGCATAAAAAGTGATCGGGAGGTGGCGTGATGAAGAAAATGATCCGAATGACCGGCCTCCTTCTGTGCCTGATCGGCGTGACCGCGCTGCTTTTCGGCTGCGGCCTTTCAGACCTGTTCGCCTCCGGACAGGATCAGGACGTGGTGACGACCGAAGTTTCCCATCGCGTATACTGGATCAACCGGGATGAGACCCGGATCCGTGAGGTGGCGCAGGAGTTCACCTCGTCAGACGTGGAGGACCTGATCAGCGAGTGCCTGGCCTGCCTGTCCGAGACGCCGGACGACAACGTGTACCGGAGCGTCCTGTCAGGAAAGGTCCATGTGACGAATTACGTTTACGACGGCGACAGCAAGCAGGTCACCCTGTACTTTGACCCGAGCTACAGCGAACAGAGCAAAGCGGCGGAGATCCTGACCCGGGCGGCCATCGTCAAGACGCTGACCCAGTTCAACGACGACATCCAGTACGTTTCGTTTGTCATCGGCGAAACGCCCATCGCCGGGAACGACGGCAGTCCGCTGCTCATGCGCAACAAGGATTTTGTCCTGGACATCAACGGTAATATGGAATACGTGCGGGAAGATTACGTGACCCTGTATTTCGCCAACGAAGACCGAACCGCCCTGAAGGTGGAAGATGTGGTCGTCAAATACCTGAGCCGGATCAATCTGGAGACGGCGGTGGTCAACAGCCTGATCAGCGGGCCGATCCACGAGGATCTTCATTCCGCTGTTTCGGGAAATACAAAGGTGAATAAAGTATCCGTGAAAGAAGGTATCTGCTATGTGGACCTTTCGCGGGAATTCCTGGAGAAAATGGAAGGCCAGAGTTTTTCGCTGAACGTGTATTCCATTGTCAATTCCCTGACCCGTTTATCCGGCATCAGCCGGGTGCAGTTTATGATCGACGGCGAGATCTACACGGACAGCATTGACGGCATCAAGATCGACGGCCTTTTTGAAAAGGATCTGACCCTGGTGGAAAAGCAGGAAGAACCTTCCCGGGTAAAAGAAGATAATCCGTTGGATCTGGAAAAAGAGATCCGGGAAAAAGGCGTCGAAGCGCCGGAGACAGAGCCTGAGACGCCGGAAGAGGAGACGCCGGCGGTCGCGATAGAGGAGTGACTATTTGAAAGGCAGGACATTGATGAGTCTGGGTATCGCCTGCATCATCGGAGTTGCTGCCGCCTTCGGGCCGGGACTATGGCTGCCGGCCCAAGGACTGGTGATCTTTTGGATCGTCGGTAAGATCCGAAAGTTGGGTAATATATATATGACGCTGCTTTGCGCCGCGTTCCTTCTCGGTTTTTGGAGAGGGGACAGCGTTTCGCGCGCGTGGGAGCAGGCGCGGGAGACGGGGTTCTCGCTGGAGGGGCAGGCACTTACGGTTTCCGGAAAAGTGATCGAAACGCGGCAGACGGCCCGATCTTTTCAGTGTTATCTCATATGCGAAGGACAAAAGATCCTCTGCCGGCTGGAAGATATACCGGGACAGCCCATCTACCGGGATGACCGGCTGTCCCTTCAAGGCACATGCCGGCTGTTTTCCCCGGCGGACAATCCGGGACAATACGATGAAGCGGCCTACAACCGCTCGCTGGGAGCGGCGTATAAGCTGGACGGCTGCCAGATCCTTTCCCATAAAAGGCCGGTTTTCAGTCTTTTAAGGGAACTGGACAAGTGTCGGGACTGCATGGCCGCCTTTTATTCCAAAGCGTTTTCCGAAGATGTTTCCGGTATCATAAAGGCCATGGTCCTGGGCGACCGGTCCGATTTTACCGCCGAGTTAAAAACGTATTACAAGGCCAACGGCTGGCTCCACCTGGTCACCGTGTCCGGACTGCACATGAGTTTTATGGGCGCCGGCCTTTACCGGACCCTGCGGAAACGCTGCCGCGTCCGGGAAGGATGGGCGGAAGCCGCGGCGCTTTTAATGACGGTTTTATACAGCCTTCTTACCGGGTTCGGATTTTCTCTGCAGCGGGCGTGGATCATGTTCGTATTTCAGACAGGCGGCCGTTTCTTTGGCCGGACAAACGATTTCGCCACGTCAACGGTCGTATCCGCGGCCGTCATCCTTTTTCGCAGGCCCATGGCTTTGACCTATTCCGGCCTGTGGTTTTCCTACGGCGCCATCGCCGGTATGGCAGTGGGCGGGCATATGTCCGCCGTATTTGAAAAAAAGGAATGGATCCGGGAACATCCCGCGGCCCAAAAACTGATCCGGGCCGTAAGCATCCAGGCTGCCATATTTCTTTCCACACTTCCCATACTGTTATATTTTTCTTATGAAATCCCCGTATATGGTCTTTTGTACAGCCTGTGGCTGATCCCGGTCATATCCCGGCTGATCCCGCTCATGACGGTCCTGGGAGCGGCAGGCAGTATCTTTTCGGCCCAGGCGCCGATCTTGGCGGCCCTTCTTTTGGCGTGCCGGCCGATCCAGGCTTTTTTCCTTCTTCTCCACCGGCTTCCGGCAAAGACGTGGATCGCCGGTTTTCCCTCCCTTTTCTGGTCCGCCGTATATATCCTGACAGGCGTCGCGTGGCTGTTTTATTCCGTTTCCGGGTGTCAGAGGCGGGTATGGCCGCATGTGGTCCGAACGGGCTTTCTGGTCAGTTTGGCGGTCCTTGTTTTTTCCAGGCGGCCGTCCCTGTTCTTAACGTGCCTGGATGTGGGCCAGGGGGACGGACTGTGCCTGATGACGCCCGAGGACAGAACGGTGATGATCGACGGGGGCAGTTCCTCCGTAAGCCAGGTGGGCATCTACCGCGTCCAGCCGTTTTTAAAATACTATGGCAGGCAGAAGGTGGATCTGTGGTTTTTGAGCCATTCCGATGAAGACCATATATCCGGCTGCAGGGAAATACTGGAAGAAGGACAGATCAAGGTGGACCGGCTGATCGTTCCGGATGTAAAGGAAGATGAAGCGATGGCGGAACTGACGGCGCTGGCCCGGAGCCGGGGCACGCGGGTGGAGCGGATACGGGCAGGGGAAAAGATATGGGACGGCACGACTTCTTTTTACTGCCTGCATCCGCGAAGCGGCGCGGACACTGAAGACGCCAACGAAAGCTCCATGGTCCTTTTGGTGACCTGCGAAGACAGGCGTGTCCTTTTTACGGGAGACCTGTCGGGAAGCGGGGAAAAAGTACTGATCCGTTCCGGACAGACCTTTTTCGCGGACATACTGAAAGTGGCCCATCATGGCTCCGCCCATTCCACGACC
>CALWEE010000081.1 GCA_944376975.1 uncultured Lachnospiraceae bacterium | reverse complement strand
CAGGAGGAACATATCGGCTGTTCATTGTCTGTCGGCAATTCATAAAAGTCTCCTTGGAGTATCGTTTAGGATATATTATGTGGAAAAAAAGAATGTGTGCGCGCCTTGGGTGGGGGATCTGTCAGGTACATGTCCCATACAAAATGTAAAAAATAATACAATTTGTAGTAAAATATATTGACTTTTGAAATTTATCAGGTTATTATTAAATCAACCAAGGTTTACCGGCAGATCGATGCCGGTGGGATACAACTATAAGGGGGATATTCAAATGAATGAGTACATGAACCGAGTACTGGAAACTGTCAAAAAACGTAATGCCGGCGAACCGGAATTCATCCAGACGGTTGAAGAAGTTTTCAAATCTCTGGAAGTTGTCATCGAACAGCATCCGGAATATGAAAAAGCCGGACTGCTCGAGAGAATGGTTGAGCCGGACCGTATGTTCACATTCCGTGTGACATGGACCGACGACAATGGAAACGTTCAGGTGAACCGTGGTTTCCGCTGCCAGTTCAACGGCGCGATCGGACCGTACAAGGGCGGCCTGAGATTCCATCCGAGCGTATATTCCGGTATCATCAAGTTCCTGGGATTCGAGCAGACATTTAAGAACAGCCTGACCGGCCTTCCGATCGGCGGCGGCAAGGGTGGTTCCGACTTTGACCCGCGCGGCAAATCTGACGCTGAGATCATGCGTTTCTGCCAGTCCTTCATGACAGAGCTTTACAAATATATCGGACCGGACATGGACGTTCCGGCTGGCGATATCGGTGTTGGCGCGCGTGAGATCGGTTACCTGTACGGCCAGTACAAACGGATCAAGAGCTCCTTTGAGAACGGCGTTCTCACAGGAAAAGGCCTCAGCTACGGCGGTTCCCTGATCCGTCCGGAAGCGACAGGCTACGGCGCGATCTACTATCTTGTAGAAGTGCTGAAACATTTCGGAGAAGATATCAAAGGCAAGACAGTCGCTGTTTCCGGTTTCGGCAACGTTGCCTGGGGCGCATGCAAGAAGATCGCTGAATTAGGCGGAAAAGCCGTTACGATCTCCGGTCCTGACGGATATGTTTACGATCCCGACGGAATCGTTACAGAAGAAAAGATCAACTACCTGCTTGAGATGCGTGCTTCCGGCCGTGATAAAGCGAAAGACTACGCCGATAAATTCGGCTGCGAGTTCCACGCGGGAGAAAAACCGTGGGGCGTTAAAGTTGACGTGGCTCTGCCCTGCGCGACTCAGAACGAGATCGGCATGGAAGAAGCGAAGAAGATCGTTGCCAACGGCGTTCCTTACTACATTGAGGTTGCCAACATGCCGACAACGAACGAAGCTCTGGAATACCTTCAGAAGAACGTTAAAGTCGTGGCTCCGTCCAAGGCTGTCAATGCCGGCGGCGTAGCGACATCCGCTCTTGAGATGAGCCAGAACTCCATGAGATATGCCTGGACGGCTGAAGAAGTTGACGCGAAACTGAAACAGATCATGAAGAACATCCACGACATGTCCGCTGAAGCAGCGGAAGAGTGCGGACTGGGCTATGATCTGGTAGCGGGCGCGAACATCGCCGGCTTCAAGAAAGTAGCGGAAGCGATGCTGGCTGAAGGCCTCATCTGATCTGACAGACACCTTTTACTGTACATAATAAAAAGAGAACTGCCGCGTGTGGCCTATGCCACATGGCGGCAGTTCTTTTTCGCGGGAAGATCCGGAAAGACCGTCCCGTAGATGAACGTTTTATCGGATCCGGTCAGCACTTGATCCGGATGGCTCCGGGGATATTGGAGATGGAGACGTTTCGCCCGCCCGGATTGTATTCTCCGTCCAAAGACCAGGCGATGGGCTGGTCCGACGTGATCCGGGCTTCTTTCCCCTGGAAAAAGGTGATCATATCGGAACGGTAATCCTGGGTATTGAGGGATACGATGATCTTGGTCATATCGATCAGCGTTTTGGGCGATTTGATCAGGAGGACCTCGAACAGGCCGTCGTTGTAATCCACGATCTTATCGTCCAGCTTGATGATCCCGGCGATGGAGGTGGAGTTGCACACGGCGCCCCATATATAGTCGTCTTCAAATGTCTGGGAATCGATCGCCACTTTCATATGGTAGGAACGGATCTTGGAGATATCGGTGATGCCGGAAAGGATATAGGCCATATGTCCAAGGTGGTTTTTTAGTTCCTGGGGCGTATTGTAGGAACATTCGGTGAATGCCCCGAAAGAGGCGATATACGTAAAATAAGCGTCGTTGAACTTGCCGATGTCCAGCTGACGGAACGAGCCTTTGATGATGCTCCGGGCCGCGTCCGCCGGATTCGTGGGAATGTTCAGGCCCCGGGCGAAATCGTTGGTGCTGCCGGAGGGGATATAACCCAGATCCGGATGTTTGGAAAAGGGCATCATGCCGGATATGAAACTGTTGAAAGACCCGTCGCCGCCGCTGCACACGATCAGCTCATACGGACAGTCTTTTTCCATGATACTGCATACATATTCACGGATCTTTTCGGTCACATGGACCGTCACTTCATAGCCGGCCTGACAGAACAACTGGCAGATCTCCAGGAGATAGCCTTTGATCTTGATCTTGCCGGAATAGGGATTGATGATAAGAAGCATGTTTTTCAAAGGGATCACCTCAGCCTGTCATGATAATACTATCATTATAGACTAAAAGCGGAAAATCCACTACACCAAAATCACAGAAATAAAAATATTTTTTATTGGCGCATAAATATTTGTTTATTTGCTGAAATATGTTATACTGTGACGGACAAAATTTATAAAAACAGTTTTATGTTGGTTAAGGTGGTCATGAAGATGAAAAAAGTCTCGATATTTGGCAGGAGCGTGCTGGAACAGCCGGAATACCTGGAAAAAGCGGAGGAGCTGATCCGCGCGGACGCGGACGCGGTATGGCTTCTTTCGGAAAAGCTGGGAGCGGAAACAAAAGAACGGTTCATGCGAATGTCGGGGAAACAGTGCGTCAAAACAAGCGAACTGGACCATCTGCAGGCGGATATCTGTGAATGGTGGCGGGCAGGCGGTATGTCCGTCGCGGACAGAAAGCTCATAAAAGACGCGCCGCAGATCACGGAAATGACCTATAAAGAACTGAGGGACCTGGCCTATATGGACGACGATGTGCTCCCGGGGGAAGCGGTCCTGATCCTGAGCCATCTGGGCATACCCATCCATATCCGGAACATATGCGCGCCAACGGACGCTCCGGTGATCGTAAAAGAAGCCATCGACAATGAACCGGAATATACGATGACGGGCATACGGGGACAGAAAGACTACATCTCCGTCAACATTTCCCGGTATATGCTCGGCACGGAAAAAGGCTACGGCATACGCGCCCTGGAAGTATTTGACCGGTACCATATACCTTACGCCCATGTGGCGGCCGGCATCGATACCCACTGCGTATTCGTGCGCCGGCAGGATTTTGAGCCGGTGGAACAGCGGGTGCTGGCCGAACTGTACCGGATACCGGAGACGGAAAGTATCCGTATCGAAAACAATCTGGCCATACTGGCGGTCATCGGGCGCCATCTCACATCGTCCCGTGGAGCGGTGGGCAAACTGTTCAGCGCCCTGAACCAGGCGGGCATACCCATCAAGATGATCGACCTGGGCTTCAGCAGCCAAAGCCTGCTCGTCGGCGTAGCCGTGGAAGATTTTGAAAAGGCGGTCCGGGCCATTTATCACCTGTTTGTGGAGATCCATATCTGATCCGGTGAAAAAAAGCTTGCAAAATCACTGAAAATGTGTATTAAATAATAAAATAAAAAAGATACAGCGATGTTATGGAGGCAAGAGGATGAAAAAAGTAGTAAAATTCGGAGGGAGCTCGCTGGCGAGCGCGGAACAGTTCAAAAAAGTCGGCGACATCATCCGGAGCGACGAAAGCCGCCGTTACGTGGTGCCGTCCGCTCCGGGCAAACGTTTTTCCGATGACATTAAAGTAACCGATATGTTGTACGCCTGCTACGACGAGGCGAAAGAAGGAAAGGACTTTGGGAAACTTCTCGATAAGATTTCCGAAAGATACCAGGAGATCATCGACGGCCTGGGCCTTTCTCTGTCTCTGGAAGACGAGTTTAAGACGATCGGCGAGCAGTTCAAGGCGCAGGCCGGGTCCGACTACGCGGCGTCCCGGGGCGAGTACCTGAACAGTATGATCATGGCCGAATATCTGGGTTATGAGTTCCTCGACTCCGCTCAGTATATATTCTTTGATGAAAACGGCGTGTTTGACGGCGAGAAGACGCAGAAAGTCCTTTCGGCGAAGCTGGCCGAAACGGAACGGGCCGTTGTTCCGGGATTTTACGGTTCCATGCCGGACGGGTCGGTGAAGACATTCTCACGGGGCGGTTCCGATGTGACCGGTTCCATCGTGGCCAAAGCGGCCCACGCGGATCTGTATGAAAACTGGACAGACGTATCCGGTTTCCTGATCGCCGATCCCCGGATCATCGACAGCCCGAAGAATATCACGACGATCACCTATCGGGAGCTGCGGGAGCTGTCCTACATGGGCGCCACGGTCCTTCATGAAGACGCCATCTTCCCGGTGCGTAAAGAAGGCATCCCGATCAATATCCGCAATACGAACCGGCCGGAAGACCCGGGTACCATGATCGTGGAGACGACCTGCGTCCGCCCGGAATATACGATCACCGGTATTGCCGGACGGAAGGGCTTTGTGTCCATCAATATTGAAAAAGATATGATGAACAGCCAGATCGGTTTTGGCCGGAAGGTGCTGGAATGTTTTGAAAAACACGGCATTTCCTTTGAACATATGCCGTCCGGCATCGATACGCTGACCGTATTTGTCCATCAGGATGAGTTTGAATCCAAAGAGCAGGCTGTGCTGTCCTCCCTGCGCCACGCGGTGTCGCCGGATACCATCGAACTGGAGTCGGATCTGGCTCTGATCGCGGTCGTTGGACGGGGCATGAAAGCGACCCGAGGAACAGCCGGACGGATCTTTTCCGCCCTTGCCCATGCCTATATCAACGTGAAGATGATCGATCAGGGCTCCAGTGAGTTAAATATCATCATCGGCGTTAAGAACGATGATTTTGAAAAAGCGATCAAGGCGATCTACGATATATTCGTGACCGTCCAGCTGTAAGACCGGACAGGATATGACGCGCCGGCTCTTCCGAAAAGGGAGAGCCGGTTTTTCTTTTGCCGGAAAACCGGCGGGGGCACGGGCAAAGACGCCGGTATAAAATGATCTCAGAAGATAAAAGTCGGAGGTGTGATCATGTCGGATGTTTTGTATTATGGACTGATCCGTTTTCAGAGGGCGTTGGGAAACCTGGACCGTTTTCGCCAGGGACAGGACTTTTATGACGATCTGGACAGCCTGGAGAGATTTCTGTGGGAATTTATCCGCATCTTGCCGGCGGTGGAGGAACAGCTTCAAACAGAAGAACAGTGGGAAATATATGAACGCAACCGGGAGCGCTATCTGGCGGGCTGCCCATGGGTCATGGACAGGCGTTGGGATTTTGACCGGCAGGTGGACTGCGTGGTATATACGCCGGGGCAGAGAACGTTTGCCGAAAGCCGCACATTTAAAAAATCCGGCGGCGGTTTTATGCGCGACGACAAAGAGCTGAGTGGATTCCTAGAAAGAAAAAGGGGGACCGTCTTCTTCTCAGCCCGCTTCTCCTTCCGGAAGAATGGGGCGGATGCCCAATGCCTGGATCTTTCGGAAAGCATAGAAGGTATGCGGCGGTTTTTATTCAACACCGGCGAGGAACTGAAGGAGGAGGCAAGATCGTACAGAAGGATGCGCTACAAGATCGCCCGCTACGCGATCCGGCGGTATCCGGAAGAAATGCGCTACATCTGCGATTACAGCTTTACAAGGCGTACCGGGTCCTTTAAAAGAGCCGAGATCTTGCAGTCACGCGGCGGGGAATACGCCGGGGCCCGGACGGTCTGGCCTGCCCAGCTTGGCTTGCCGGAAGGACCGGAGGACGCGTCGTTTTTTAAAAGGTTCATCGGTCTGTACGCCCGTGTAAAAAGTTCGGATATCTTTCCGGCGATCATGACCGTACAAAATGACGGCAGCCTGATCTTCGATGTCTTCATGTCCGATCTGGAAACCACATTGTACAGGAAGATCTGGGAAACGGCGGAATGGGTAAGGCAGGGCCGGACGCGGGAAGTCTGCGCCGTATTTCCCTGTGTCAAAGGCACGTGGAAAGACGGCGGCCGGCCGGCGCTATGGCAGGGACGATACGATGAAGAAATGCAGGCGGGGAAGACGGAAGTGGTGTTCGTAAAAACGGATAAAGACGGTCATGATGAAGAATATATCGTCGATCGGGATTGGCAGGAAGACGTGGGAGCGGCAGCCTCAACGCCCGAGATCCGGGCGTCGGAGGCGTATATGCGGCCGATAAAGGAAGCTTTCGCGGAAAGGTTTGGATAAAGGGCGCAGCCGTTTAAACGGGCTTCGCTGTCTTAATCTTCAATGGTAAAAATTTCCTCAATTGAAACATTGAATACTTTTGCTATATTCCATGCCAATACCAATGACGGGTTATATCTGCCTTTTTCCAAATTCCCTATTGTTTCTCTGCGAACACCTACTAACTTTGCCAAATCCTCTTGTTTCATGTCGTGCCTTGCCCTGTATTCTTTAATGCGATTTTTAATCATTCTCTGCTCCTTTTCGTTCTTTCCATTCTAAAATGATAAGCGCGATCGTAAACACAAAAATGGTTACCGCGAAACTTGCTCCAAATGCTGTAGGAACTGCTTTTGCGGCGCCATAAATATAAACGCAGACAAACATAAAAGGAACAAGAGAGATCATTTCAGACATAAAAGCAAATGTTGCGGCCTTTTGAACATTAAGTTGGAAAAATTCGTCCGGAATAACCCAAAAATACCTAAGATAATAGGCAAATCCAAAAAAGCCATATAGACCATGATTGTCCGTTATCAAGCCCAGAATGGCTATCAATGCAAGCAGAGATAAAAATCCCAAATAGTTGATCTTATGTTTCATAAAATTACC
>CALWEE010000080.1 GCA_944376975.1 uncultured Lachnospiraceae bacterium | reverse complement strand
CGCCGACCACGGTCGGGCTTTCAAGCCCTGCCGCCGGACATGCCGCGTAGGCCATATCGTCTTCGATCTCGGCCCGGCGCACCGCTTCCGCTTTGGCCCGGTATATATCCATACTGTCACGGAACGCCATGTGCACCCGGTTGATGTCCGCGCCGCTCTTTTTCAGGAAGGCGGCCGCTTCAAAGGTACGGGCCCCGGTCTTATTGCAGAAATTATTGGTGTCGATCATCAGCCCCGCGAACATGGCGTCCGCTTCGAGAGGCAGAAGCTTCACTTTTCTTTCATCGCCCATATACTGGAGGATCTCCGCCACCATCTCGCACGCGGACGACGCGTACGGCTCGATATAGGACAGGACCGGCGCCTCTATGGACTCGCTGCTCTGCCGGTGGTGGTCCAGGATGACCACGGTCCGGGTCAGGGAAAGCAGTTCCGGCCCCTCCGTATAGGACGGCCGGTTCACGTCCACCACGATCAGGACGGTATTTTCATCCATCTTCTGGAACGCCTCGCTGCTGCGCATGAACATATCGGACTCATAGTCCGGATTGTCCTGGAACTTCTGGATGACCGGCCGCACCGACGCGGTGATCTCATTGATGATGATATGCGCCGGCTTGTTCAGCGTCCGGGCCGCCCGGTACAGACCAATGGCCGAACCGAGGGAGTCCATATCGCCGATCTTGTGGCCCATGATAAAGACCTGTTCCTTGCCCTGTATGATCTGTTTCAGCGCGTGGGCTTTTACCCGCGCTTTTACCCGCGTGGGCTTTTCCACCTGTTTCGTCTTTCCGCCATAGTAGGAGATCTTCTCGCCGGATTTGACCACGGCCTGATCGCCGCCCCGGCCAAACGCCAGGTCCACCGCGTTTCGGGCCCATTCCGCCGACTGGGCATAGGTCGAGGCGTTCATGCCCACACCGATGCACAATGTCACGGACATCTCGTTGCCGATATTGATCTCCCGCACTTCGTCCAGAATGGAAAAACGGCTGGACTGGATGGCGGACATATGTTTATGGGTCACGACGAACACATAGCGGTCCTTCTCGATCTTGTTGATGATCGCGTCGTAGGACTGCATATATTTGGTGATCTTTCTTTCGATCAACGCCGCCAGGAGCGACCGCCGCACTTCTTCCGTGCTGTTCATGGCGTCTTCAAAGTTGTCCACCACGATCATGCCGGCCACCAGTTTCTGCTCCTGGTTTTCCCGGATGTAGCGGCGGATCTCGGTCTCGTCGAACATATACATGGCGATGAGCATATTGTCTTTCTCGCCTTTAAAATCGAGGATCTTATTGGACTCGGCAAACTCCTCCACGCTGATCCACCGGAATTCGGTCCGGAAGATCCGGTCATCGTAGCTGATATCCCGGTAGCATACGTCTTCCATCTTCAAGATCTGGGCTATATCCAGCGAAGTAAACGTAAACTGGATGGACCGGTGGACCGCTTTCGGCCCGATGATCTCTTCCAGATACCGGTTTTCCCAAAGCAGTTTGCCGCTGGCGTCCAGAACACCGTAAGGCACTTCCAGGTCGTACAGCAGCCGCCTCTGTACCTGGCCGTAATCCAGGCCGAAATTGATCAGTTCATCAGTCAGCGCCGGCTTCCCGGTCAGGGAAATGATGACCGCCGCCGCCACATGCACGGCAAATACGACCAGCGCGGCATAGCCTGCCCGACGATCCGCCCAGAAAGCCGCGGCGACCATGCCGGCCGCGATCACGCTCATGAGGATGGGCCAGCGCAGATACCACTTAAGCCGTCCTTTGATCTTAATATTCCTATCCATTCCTCTGTCCCGCACTATCCTTTCTCAAAACATCAAACAGAAGTTATCGTTATGTCGCGCTCATTAAATACTGCTTCTTATTATAGCATCATACCTGCCGAACCGTCAATTTATCTTGCCAACTCCTTCCCGCCGTCCGCCCCTCAGACATTGACTCTTTCCCCGTTAGACTTTAAAATAAAAGATACAGAAAACTTTTTTCACATGCGCGAACAGGAGGTTTTTTTATGAAACAGACATACATCTTCTTTGCGGACGGCCTGGAAGAGATCGAGGGCCTGACGGTGGTGGACTTGATGCGGCGGGCCGGCCTGCCCGTGACCATCGTCTCCATTTCCGATTCCCTTGAGGTGACCGGTTCCCACGATATCCGGATCAAGGCGGACGCTTTGTTCAAAGACACCGATTTTTCCGACGGGGCCATGTTCGTTCTCCCCGGCGGCATGCCGGGCACGACCCATCTGGCCGCCTTCGGGCCTTTGCGGGAACTGCTGATCCGTTCCTGCGCCGAAGGAAAATACGTGGCGGCCATCTGCGCCGCGCCCAGCGTCCTTGGCGATCTGGGCCTTCTGAAGGGCAAAAAAGCCGTCTGCTATCCCGGTTTTGAAGATAAGCTGACCGGCGCCGCGGTGGGAATGGAACCGGCTGTCGTGGACGGCAATATCATCACCAGCCGGGGCATGGGGACCGCCATTGATTTTTCCGGAGAGCTGATCGCCCTGCTTGCCGGCCGGGAAACGGCCAGGAAGATCCTATCGTCCGTCCTGCACCGTTCCCTTTCCTGATCTTTCCACGGTAAAAAGACTCTGTTTTTTCACGTAAAAAACCCCGCGGACACGCCGCGGGGTTTTGCTGTTTTTACCTGTATCAGTCTACGATATAGGGCATTAATGCGATATGTCTGGCTCTCTTGATCGCAACTGTGAGAGCTCTCTGATGTTTCGCGCAGTTTCCTGTGATACGTCTCGGAAGGATCTTGCCTCTTTCGGAGATGTATCTTTTCAGTTTGTTGACATCTTTGTAGTCAATAACCGCGTTCTTATCCGCGCAATATACGCAGACTTTTCTTCTTCTGCGGCCGCCGCGTCTTCTCATCGGGGCGTCGCTTCTTTTTTCTTTATCGAATGCCATTGCTCATTACCTCCTCATCTAATTTCCCTGTTCCCGGCAGACCGTTCTTTAGCTGAACGGCAGTTCCTCATCCAGGCCATCCGGAATGTTCATGAAGCCGTCTCCTGCCGGCGCGCTGGGTTCAGGCATGGGCGCCGCGTCCGCGTGTCCATGACCGCCGTAAGCTGCCCGTGACTGTTCACTGGCCGCCTTGCTCTCGGCAAACTCCTGATCTTCAACAACGATGTCCGTCGTATAGACCTTAACGCCGTCTCTGTTGGTATAGCTTCCTGTCTGGATCCTTCCGGATACGATGATACGTATGCCCTGGTGGAAATACTTCTCCGCGAATTCCGCGCTGCGTCCAAACGTTACGCAGTTGATGAAGTCCGCGTCCGGGTCTCCGGCTCTCTTAAATGTCCGGTTCACCGCCAGCGTATATCTGGCTACGGCGACCGGCCGCTCTCCCTGGGAGTAGCGTACTTCCGGATCTCTTGTCAATCTTCCCATCAAAATAACTTTATTCATTTAGACTGCACCTCTTTCTATCAAGCGTCCTGTCTAATGCATAAGTATCTGATCACATTCTCCATGATGCGGATACGCTGTTCCACTTCATTCGGACAATCGGAATTAGATTCAAAAGTGATGAAATAATAGAAGCCTTCTTTCATCTTCTGAATTTCGTAAGCCAGTCTTCTCTTGCCCCAGTCATCCACATTGGTAACTGTTCCGCCGAAACGGGTGATCAAATCTTTAACTCTCTCGATCACAGCGGCTCTGGCTTCGTCGTCGATCTTTGTCGTCACAACGACTGCTAATTCATACTTGTTCATGCTGCTGCACCTCCTTCTGGTCTTTTGGCCCTCCGACCCTGGCGGAGAGCAAGGATGTTTTAACATATCGCAATTAATAACTTTATCATAAAGGCCTGTTTATGACAAGCCTCTTTTTATGTTTTTGATGTTTTTTTCCACCTGTTTTCTGGGGATCATGATCTGATGGCCGCAGCCGGCGCACTTCAGCCGAAAATCCGCTCCGACCCGCATGACTTCCCACTCGTAGCTTCCGCAGGGATGCTTTTTCTTTAGTTGGATGATATCACCCACCTGGATATCCATCGATCACGCCTCCTGTCATATATGTATACTGTTGGACTGCCACTTTTCTTTTTCCTTCATGGACCGCATCTCCCACGATATCATGACGATCGTAACGACAAACGCCACCAGATCGGCGCAGGGTCCCGAATACATGATCCCGTCCAGCCCCATGAACAGCGGCAGGATCAAAAGCAGTGGGATCAAAAAGAGCACCTGGCGCGTCATGGACAGGACCAACCCCTTGACCGGCTTTCCGATGGCCGAAAAGAAATTGGACGATATGAGCTGGACGCCATTGACGAGGACCATCATCAGGTAGACCCGCATGAACCGGACGGCGAATTCAAAATACAGTTCTTCCCCGGTCCCGAAAAGGGATATGATCTGCCGGGGCAGGAACTGGAACATGAGAAATCCGGCCAGGGATATGACCATATTGCACAGGATCGCCAGCTTGTACGTCTGGCGCACCCGGTCATAATTCTTCGCACCGTAATTAAACCCGATGATGGGCTGGGAGCCCTGGGATATGCCGATGATCACCGCCAGCAAGATCGCGTTGGTCTTGATGACGATGCCGCAGGCCGCCAGCGGGATGTCTTCCCCGTATATGGAGGCGCTTCCGTAAAATGTAAGGGAGTTGTTGAGGACGATCTGGACAAACGTGAGGGCCACCTGGTTCAGGCTGTTGCTCATGCCCAAAGACGCCGTCC
This sequence comes from uncultured Lachnospiraceae bacterium, assembly GCA_944376975.1. Taxonomy (GTDB): domain Bacteria; phylum Bacillota; class Clostridia; order Lachnospirales; family Lachnospiraceae; genus Frisingicoccus. Next base: position 2,354 of record CALWEE010000080.1, on the reverse strand, counting down.
GGGCACATTCCGCGGGTACCAGCCGGAAATGTTCCTTCCGGAGCTGTATATTTTTAAACCGGGGAATGTATAAGATCGCCGCTACGCAGGAAAACAGCTGGCCGATCACCGTGGCGATGGCCGCCCCTGTCACGCCCATATGGAAAACGAAGATGAAGATGGGGTCCAGTATGGTGTTGATCACCGCGCCGATGAGCATGCAGGTCATGGAATATCCCGGGCTTCCGTCCGCCCGGGCAAGGCTGCTCAGTCCATTGGTCACGATGAGCAACGGCATGCCCACCGCGATCACGCGGGTGTATTCCTGAGCGTAAGGCATCACGTCGGCTGTTGCTCCAAACGCTTTCAGCAGCGGATCCAGAAAGATCTCGATGAGCGCGGCGTACAGAACGCCCGACGCGATCATCATGCAAACGGCGTTCCCCACCGCCTTCCGGGCCGCTTCCTTCTCGCCGGCTCCCAGACAGAGGGAAAACCGGGACGCGCTGCCGATGCCGATGAGCAGGGCGATCGCCATGCAGATCGTGGTCAGCGGATACGCCACATTGGTCGCCGCGTTTCCGAGATAGCCCACGCCCTGGCCAATGAAGATCTGATCCACGATATTGTACAGTGAACTGACGACCATGGCTATGACGCTGGGCACCGCGAACCTTCTCAACAATACGGATATCTTCTCATATCCAAGAGGATGCTCTGTACGATCCATGTCTTTTTCCTCCGTTCTCTCCCCGTTAAACATTCGTATCCTGATCTTAATATTATAGCAGGACTGCCGGCCCGGCACAAGCCGCGCCCGCCCCGTCCGGTCAGATATCCAGCTGGATCTTCCGCCCTGAAGGCCAGTATTTGCGGTAGCGGACGCCCGCCGCGTCCAGCATGCGCTTGGAGGCGATCACGCCCTCGGTATCCGCGTATTTGTCGTCGCCGTATATGATCTCTTTGATGCCGCTCTGGATGATGGCCTTGGCGCACTCATTGCATGGGAAAAGGGAAACATAAAGCTTCGCCCCTTCCAGGCTGCCGCCCCGGTAGTTAAGGATGGCGTTCAGCTCGCTGTGGGTAACATAAAAATATTTCGTGTCAAGAGGCGCCCCTTCCCTTTCCCAGGGGAACTCGTCATCGGAGCAGCCTTTAGGAAGCCCGTTGTATCCCATGGACAAGATCTTATTGTCCTGGCTGACGATGCACGAGCCCACCTGACTGTTGGGATCTTTGGACCGCAGCGCGGCCAGCCGGGCCACCGCCATAAAATATTCGTCCCATGTGATATAGTCTGTCCGTTTTCCGCCCATAAAAATTCCTCCTTCGTTCCGTACGCTTTGTCCTTGTCCGACAGGTTCACACCCGGATGACCTGATGGCCCGCCGCTTTCAGCAACCGGTTCATGATCGCCTGGCCCCGCGTCCCTTCGGAAAAGCTTTCTGAATAAATGTGATCCGCTCCCAGCCGGTCCATCTCCCGCAGTATGTGGTACAGGTTGTGGATGATGGCCGCTTCGTCATGCCGTGAACCGATGCTCACCACCATGCCCCGGTCGTAGGCGTCTTTTGTCTCTTCCGTGGCGATGATGCCGACTTTACAGCCCATGGCAAGCTTTTTAGCCGTCAACTCCCGGATCTTTTCCACCACTTTTTCTTCCGGGCCTTCCACCAGCGTCAGATCGCCTTTGGGGGCGTAGTGCTTATACTTCATGCCCGGCGCTTTCGGATGGAAGTCCTTATCGCTGTTCTCGCCCAATATCGCCGGATCCACCGTCACCGGACCCACCACCTGGCTGAGCATGTCCTTTGTTATGTAACCCGGCCTTAAGATCATGGGCACGTCGCCGGTCAGGTCCACGATCGTGGATTCGATGCCGATGCCCACTTCGCCTCCGTCCAGGATCATGTCGATCTTCCCGTCCATATCTTCGATCACGTGCTCCGCCCGTGTGGGGCTGGGACGGCCGGAGGTGTTGGCGCTGGGGGCGGCCACGCACACGCCGGATACCTGTATCAGCTTCATGGCCACAGGATGGGACGGCATGCGCACGGCTACCGTGTCCAGTCCGCCGGTGGTCCCGTAGGGAATGATGCCGCTCTTTTTCAGGATCATCGTCAACGGGCCCGGCCAGAACCGTTCCGCCAGCTTCCATGCCGCGTCCGGAATGTCCTTCGCCAGCCTGGAAAGCATATGGATATCGGCGATATGTACGATCAGCGGATTGTCGGACGGACGGCCCTTCGCTTCATAGATCTTCCGGGAAGCCGCCGCGTCCAGCGCGTCCGCGCCCAGTCCGTAAACGGTCTCCGTGGGAAACGCCACCAGACCGCCGGAACGCAAGATCGCCCCGGCAGCCTGCCACACGTCCT
>CALWEE010000079.1 GCA_944376975.1 uncultured Lachnospiraceae bacterium | reverse complement strand
GTCAAATTCCAGGGTCACGCCTTTCTGCCGGAATAAGATATCACTGCTTTCCAGCATGTTCCGGACTGTATCGGCAATATCAAAACGTTCCATGTTCAGCGTATCCGCCCCAAACTCGATCTGGTTCAAGTCCAGCAGTTTCTTGACGATCCGATTCATCTTGGCCGCCTCATCCACGATGACGTCACAGTAAAATTCCCGGCTTTCTTCATCGTCGGTGATGTTTTCCTGGAGGCCTTCCGCGTACCCCTGGATCAGGGCGATGGGCGTCTTGAGCTCATGGGATACGTTGGAAAGGAATTCTTTCCGCATCTCATCAATCTGGATCTTCTCATCCAGGTCTTTCTGAAGCTGGGCGTTGGCGTTTTTCAGTTCGCCCAGCGTCGTCTGAAGCGATTCGGACAGACTGTTGATACTCTGCCCGAGCACGCCAATCTCATCTTCCGTCCGTACCGGATATTTGGTGCCGAAATCCAGTTCCGACATCCTTTTGGCTATATGCGCCAGATCCAGTATCTGTCCGGTGAACCGTTTGGATATGAACAGCATGAACAGGAAGCTGAGACAACTCATGGCGATGGTCACGAAAATATAAAACTGGTTGGATATGGCCGCTCCGTCTTCGATGCTCTGCAGCGACGTCCGCAGCATGACATAGTAACCGTTATCCAGCATGCCGTTCAGATAAATGTAGGACGAATCCAGACGGCTCACATATACCTGCTGGATCGAATAATCTTTGCTGTCCGTCCGATAGGTCTTCCGGTCCGCGGACTGGATATAATCCTGGTAGATATTAAAACTTTCCGACACGCTGTCAGACGCGTCCGTATTGCCCATGGTGGAAAAGACAACGCCCAGGTCGTACAGCGTCGTATCGTTGATCTCGGTCTTGCCTTCCACTTTGTAGACCATGATAGCGATGCTGTTTTTCTGGCTCAGCCGTTCCATGGCCAGTTCACCCGTCACCGTATCTTTCAGCGCGTCGATGCTGTCCGGGCCGAAAAAATCCCAGTCCTGCCCCGGTACGCCAAAGTCCTCCTTCGTCGGCGCGTCCTGATAGATATTATTGATCTGGCGGAAAGCGCCGGCCAGCGTATTCCTTTTCCCGTAGGCGTAATACTGCTCAAGGAACAGGTTGCTCGCCAGAACGGTTATGACCATGGTGATCAGAACGGTGGCGAGCAGCGTCACGGACAGTTTAAATCTCAGTGATCGTTTCATATCGCGCCTCTATTCCTTTGACACTTCAAATTTATAGCCCATTCCCCAGATGGTCCGGATATACTCGCCCTTTTCTCCCAGCTTGCTGCGCAGTTTTTTCACATGGGTGTCGATGGTGCGCGCGTCGCCGAAATAATCGTAATTCCACACATTGTTCAGGATACGCTCCCTGGACAGGGCGATGCCCTGATTTTCAATGAAATACGCCAGCAGCTCAAACTCTTTAAAGCTCAGTTCCACCGGTTTGCCGTCCACAAGGACTTCGTGGGCCGCCTTATCCATGACGATGTCCCCCGCCCTTACAACGCCGTCTTCCATGTGGGCGTTGCTCCTTCTTAAGATCGCTTCCACCCTGGCGACCAGGATCTTCGGGCTGAAAGGCTTGGTGATATATTCATCCACGCCCAGCTCAAAGCCGAGCAATTCGTCTTTCTCATCGCTTTTGGCCGTCAGCATGATGATGGGGACCTTGGAGGTCTTGCGAATCTCCCGGCACACCTGCCAGCCGTCCATCTTGGGCATCATCACATCCAGTATAAGAAGGGCGATGTCTTTATTTTCATAAAAAATATCCAGAGCCGCTTCACCGTCGGCGGCTTCCAGGACTTCGTATCCTTTTTTGTTCAGGAAATCCCGGACCAGTTTGCGCATGCGGCTTTCATCATCAATGACCAATACCTTGCACGTTTCCATCAGGTATAACACTCCTCCCGCGATCTTTCTTCGCTTATTATATCGGATAATTATGACCATAGTGTGAAAATATCACCCTGTCTACAAATTTTTTAAAATAACTTTAACTCTTTGACATAATATGATATAATAGCTCAAAATAATTTATGAGGTGATTTCATTGGAACTGCTCCGTCAAAGAATACTTCAGGACGGGAAAGCGCTCAGCGATTCCATACTGAAGGTGGACGTCTTTTTGAATCATCAGGTCGATCCGGATCTGATGCAGAGTGTCGGGATAGATTTCGCAGAACATTTTAAAGATCAGGGCATCACGCGGGTACTGACGATCGAAAGTTCCGGCATCGCCCCCGCCGTCTATACGGCTCAGGCGCTCGGCGTGCCCATGGTCATACTTAAAAAACAGACTTCCAAGATACTCAACGGAAAAGTTTACCAGACGAATATCACATCTTTTACAAAAGGGACCAGCTATGAGCTGACCCTTTCCATGGATTATATATCGTCCGACGATCGCGTCCTGATCATCGACGATTTCCTTGCCAACGGGGAAGCCGCCATGGGCGCGGTCCGTCTGTGCCGCATGGCAGGCGCGGACATCGCCGGCATCGGCATCCTCATCGAAAAATCTTTCCAGAACGGCCGGAAGCGCCTGATCGACGCCGGTTATGAAGTGTATTCCCAGGCGCGCATCGCGAAACTGGGCGAAGGACTGATCGAATTCGTGGACGAATGATCGTTCATCCATATACGAATGTCATTTAAAAAAGGAGAATGGCCGCGGCAGCCGTTCTCCTTTTTTATGGCAGAGCGTCTTTTACGCTCTTACGCTTTTAAAGTCAGCACCCGGATGAATCCGTCCAGTTTATCGGTATCGAAGCTTTCGATATCGCCGTTATCGCAAAGAGTGGCCACTTCCGGAACGATGGGCAGCGACGCGTAGGCGGGGATATCCAGGGCTTTCGCCAGTTCATCGCCATGGCCTTCGCCGTAGATATAGATCTTTTTGCCGCAATCCGGACATTCCAGATAACTCATGTTCTGGATCAGGCCCAATACCGGGATGTTCATCATCTTCGCCATATTGTAGGCTTTCTTTACGATCATCTCCACCAGCTGCTGGGGGGATGTGACGATCACGATACCGTTCACCGGAAGGGACTGGAATACGGTCAACGGCACGTCGCCGGTTCCCGGCGGCATATCAACCAGCAGATAATCCAGATCGCCCCAGATCACTTCGCTCCAGAACTGTTTAACGACGCCGGCGATGACCGGTCCCCGCCATACCACCGGGTCTTCTTCGTTCTCAAGTATAAGGTTGACCGATATGATCTTGATGCCTGTCTTTGTCTCAAAGGGAAAGATCCCGTCTTCAGACCCGACGGCCTGGCCGTGAAGGCCGAAGATCTTCGGTATGGACGGTCCTGTGATATCCGCGTCCAGGATACCGACTTTATATCCTTTTTCGTTCAGGCGTACAGCCAGTTCCGAAGTAACAAGGGATTTTCCCACGCCGCCTTTTCCGCTGACAACGCCGATCACATGCCGGATGCGGCTTAACGGGTTGGCCGGAGCCGAAAAATCCGTTTTTCTGGAGGCGCAGTCCGACACATTGCAGGAATCGCAGCTTCCATTACAATTTTCACTCATATATTCCCTCTCCTATCTTATGGCCGGAGCCATTCCGGCTATTTATTGATGACATATGCCCATTATACTACATTCATTCAAAAATCCAAAGTCTTTTGATCGTTTTTTTCATCCGGAGGCGCCAGCGTGATGCGCATCACATTGACAGCCGCTCGCGTCTTTTCCTGATACAGCTCATATTCCAGATGGACCCGAACGCGGGTTCCGTCCCGTCGGCACCGGTAAAGCTTTGTACGCACCTCCAGGAGCATGTCGCCGTAGGGCGACCGGTAATCGACCAGATAAGGCTCGGACGGATCGAAAAGCCATTCGCTGCGCAGGGCGCCGATCCGCTTCATACGCATACGGTCCGGTCCCATGCGCATGATGACCCGCGTGTGCATATTTCCTGTATGGTCCGTATAGGAAAGGATATGCTCCCCGTCCTTTTCTATATAGCGGCCCGTCACGGTCTGACGGATCTCCTCGCCGTCCTGGGTCATGTGGAGGGTGACGGTCATTTCCTTGCCAGCCATCACATCCCCCGCCTTTCAAAAGACCCTTTTTCCAGTGTCTCCACCATTTCGGCGTAATATTCCAAGCAGCGGGCGTTTTCTTCCCGCTCTGCCATGTCCACGCAGGGCAGGAGCCATTTTTCATAGATCGCCCGATAGATCCCGGGGCTGTCGGCAAAAGTGTCTATACGGGCCAGGATAGCCGGCGCCGTATCGTAATACCGACGGATCATATCCGGTCCGTCAGGCTGATCGGACAGCCATCCGTCCCGGAACATCCTGAGGGCCGTCAATTCCCGGCAGTCGTCCGGACGTCCCATGACCTGGCAGGCAGCCGTCGTGATATAGCAGAAACGGCGTTTTTTAAAGCCTTCGTTGATCTTTTCAAATTCGCCCCGTTTGATCTGATGTTCCGGAAAATGTTCCCGCCACCCTTCCGTCATGGCGTCTGCCAGGGCGTCCGCGGCTTCCGTATGATAAAAATCCATGGCCGGTATGACGAACAGCGCCACATAAGCCGTATCGTCCATAAGCGTCATGCGTTTTTTGTTCTTGCTTTTTATGGCGGAAAGCTTCTCTTCTTCCCTGGCGATCAGCAGCCCCGCGGTATGGGCGGTGAATTTTTCCGCCTCCGCTTTGCTTTTGGAATCGTACAGACGGGTAAAAGCGGTGAGCGCCTGCTGGTATAAGCGATACAGCTTCATAAACTCGTCTTCATATACTTTTTTATTGAAGATCTCTTTTAGAGGCCGTTCATTATCGATCATGTGGATGAGGCCGCGTTCCACGACTTTTTCATCCTGCGAATAGTCCATTCGGATCCCTCCTTACACATTTGTTTATTGTAACATGAACAGACCCGGTTTACAATGCCGTACCCGTGTCTTTTCAAACGGCGTTTTAATGGATGTTCGCCGCGCCAGAAAAAAAGACCCCATACACTTTTGATGTATGGGATCTTAATCTGACATATTCGGTAATTTCGCTGTCGACCGGGTTGACCGTCCGCGTTACTTCGCGTAATCGGTAACGCGCGACTCCCGGATGACATTGACCTTTATCTGTCCCGGATATTCCAGTTCGCTTTCGATACGTTTGGATATATCCCGGGCAAGCAAGATCATCTCCGCGTCGTTTACCTGTTCTGGAACTACCATGATCCGAATCTCACGTCCTGCCTGAATGGCAAATGATTTATCGACGCCTTTGAACTCGTTAGCAATATCTTCTAATTGTTTTAATCTGTTAGTATAGGTTTCCAATGTTTCCCGACGCGCGCCCGGTCTGGCCGCGGAGATCGTATCTGCCGCCTGGACGATGCAGGCGATCAGTGTCTCCGGTTCCGTATCACCGTGGTGAGACGCGACGGCATTGATCACTGTGGCGGATTCTTTGTACTTTCTGCACAGATCCACACCCAGCGAGATATGGGAGCCTTCCATCTCATGATCTACGGATTTACCGATATCATGGAGAAGACCCGCCCGCTTCGCGACGCGGACATCCACACCCAGCTCGCCGGCCAGAAGTCCGGACAGATGAGCCACCTCGATGGAATGGCGCAGCGCGTTCTGGCCGTAGCTTGTCCGGTATTTCATCTTACCGAGCAGCCGTACCAGTTCCGGATGGATACCGTGAACACCGACTTCCAGTGTGGCAGCCTCGCCTTCCTCCCGGATGATCGTCTCCACTTCCTTCTGCGCTTTTTCCACCATCTCTTCAATGCGGGCAGGATGGATACGCCCGTCAACGATAAGCTTTTCCAAAGCGATCCGGGCAACTTCCCGGCGGATGGGATCGAAACTGGATAAGATGACCGCCTCCGGCGTATCGTCGATGATCAGGTCAACGCCTGTCATGGTCTCCAGCGTACGGATATTCCGTCCTTCCCGTCCGATGATGCGGCCTTTCATCTCGTCGTTGGGCAGAGGCACAACGGAAATGGTCGTCTCAGCCACGTGATCCGCCGCGCATCTCTGGATCGCGTTGACCACGTATTCCTTCGCTTTTTTGTCTGCTTCTTCTTTGGCCCTGGTCTCCAGGTCCTTGACTAACATCGCGGTTTCATGCTTAACATCATCTTCAACCGACTTTAAAAGATATTCCTTTGCTTGTTCGGAGGTTAAACCTGAGATTCTTTCGAGTTCCTGTACTCTCTTCTGATGAAGCTGGTCGACTTCGGACATACGGCGGTTCAGACGGTCCTCTTTGGACGCCAGCTGGTTTTCTTTTTTCTCCAGCGAATCCGCCTTCCTGTCTACCGCTTCTTCCTTTGACAGCACCCGCTTTTCATATCTTTGCAACTCCGCTCTGCGTTCCTTGCTCTCCTTTTCGAGCTCATTCTTATTCTTCAGCGCTTCTTCTTTAACTTCCAACAGCCCTTCCCTCTTTTTTGTTTCAGCTGTTTTCAGCGCCTCATCAATGATCTCTCTGGCTTTTTCTTCAGCGGAACCGATCTTCGATTCCACGTTCTTTTTATAACGGGAAATCGCCACTTTCCAGGTGACCGCGCACAGAACAAATGCAATGAAGATAACGGCGAGTGCTATAAGTGCGTTCGTAAGCACAGGAGCACCTCCTTATTAAATTTTCATTGTACAACTACAACACTTAAATTCTATACTTTTTTTATAATTATGTCAAGTTCATTTCGGCACATATACGTCATTTTGACTAAATATGGCCGGCGTAAATTAGCCTAATTGCCTAATTCCCGAAAGACAGCGAATATATCTGACGGGGCAAAGCCCTTTCTGGCCAGCCAGGCGATGGCCCGGTTCCGTTCTTTTTCGTCGATGTCTTCCCTGGCTGAAAACCGTTTTTCAAGCAGCTGCCGGATGGTCGCCCTGTCATCGGGCAGCTCCCATTCCCTGTCAAAACAGCTGATATCGATCCCCTTCTGCCTGAGCTTGTACACGATCTCCCGGCGGCTTTTCCCTTCGCCCCGCCACCGGATATAATCGTCGGCGAACTGCTCGTCGTTCAGATAATGGCAGTCTTTCAGCCAGTCCGTCACTTCTTTTGCCACATCGCCCTCATAGCCGTCCCGGATCAGCCTCTCGCCGAT
>CALWEE010000078.1 GCA_944376975.1 uncultured Lachnospiraceae bacterium | reverse complement strand
ATGTGGGCTGTGATGTCCTTTCATCCAGCGTATCCATGGACAAGGTCTATACCAAGTATCTGGTGGACCGGCTGGGCATCCGCCAGGCGGACTACGTGGTAGTGGAAGCCCGGGACGTGGCCCGGGATATCGGCGCCTGCGCCGACCGGGTAGAGGAAAAACTTACGTACCCGGTTTTTGTCAAGCCGTCCAGGGCCGGTTCCTCCAAAGGCGTTTCCAAAGCTTCGGACAGGGAAGAACTGTACGCGGCCATGAAAGAAGCGACCCATCACGACCATTGGATGCTGGTGGAAGAAGCCATAAACGGCCGGGAGATCGAGTGCGCCGTCCTGGGCGGGCATGACGCCGAAGCGTCCGACGTGGGCGAGATCTTATCCGCCGATGAATTTTACGATTACGAATCCAAATATTTTAATTCCCAGTCCAGGACCGACCTGCATCCGGTCTTTCCGGAAGGCAAGATGGAAGAAGTCCGGGCGGACGCGCTGGCCATCTTCAAGATCGTGGGGGCGTATGGCTGCGCCCGTGTGGATTTCTTCATGGAGAGAGGGACCAATGCGATCGTCTTTAATGAGATCAATACCATGCCCGGTTTCACCGCCATCAGCATGTATCCCATGCTGTGGCAGGAAAAAGGCGTGGACAACCGGACCCTGGCGGACCGGCTTGTCAGCCTGGCGTTTGAACGGGCCGAAGAGCAGGAGGCGCGGACATGCTGAAAGACGCGCCGATCGGAGTTTTTGATTCCGGTGTGGGCGGACTGACCGTTGTCCGGGAGATCATCCGCCAGCTTCCATCGGAAAATATCGTTTATTTTGGAGACACGGCCCGCGTGCCCTACGGCAGCAAGTCCCGGGATACGGTCATCCAGTTTTCCCGCCAGATCGTCCGTTTTCTCCGGACATACGATGTGAAAGCCATCGTCGTGGCGTGCAACACGGCCAGCGCCTACGCGCTGGATACGTTAAAGGCCCAGTTGGATATCCCCATCATCGGCGTGGTCCGTCCCGGCGCTCTTGTGGCCGCCCGGGCGACCCGGAATAAGAAGGTGGGCGTGATCGCCACGGAAGGTACGATCAAGAGCGGTATCTACGCGTCGGTCATCCATGAACACGACCCGGCCATAAAGGTCCTCGGAAAAGCCTGTCCCCTTTTCGTGCCGCTGGTGGAAGAAGGGCTTTTGGAAGACGCGGTGACCGATGAGATCGCCAGGAGGTATTTAAAACCCCTTCAGGAGTCGGACATCGATACCCTTGTTCTGGGCTGTACCCATTATCCGCTGATCCGCAAGACCATCGGACGGCTCATGGGAGAGGACGTGACGCTGGTGAACCCGGCCTACGAGACGGCGATCAGCTTAAAGCGCCTGCTCCAGGAGGAAAACATTTACCGTTCGGAAGGGGAAGCCCGCTACCGTTTCTTTGTCAGCGACGCGGAGGAGCGGTTCAGCCAGTTTGCCAATTCCATCCTTCCGGTGGATCTGGTGTGGACCCGCATGGTGCCCATCGACGAATATTAAAGATGTGTAAAGAATCGGCCGGCGGCGTGGAATATGCTTGAATGTTGGCCGAAAAGAGGTTACAATATAAGACAAGTACAAACGAAATGGAGGTATCAGAGAGATGTTTGTTACAGCAGAAGAAATGTTGAAGAAGGCGAAAGCCGGTCATTACGCGGTAGGCCAGTTTAATATCAATAACCTGGAGTGGACGAAGGCGATCCTCCTGGCCGCGGAGGAAGCGAAATCTCCGGTCATCCTCGGTGTTTCCGAAGGCGCCGGAAAATATATGTGCGGCTACAAGACGGTGGCTTCCATGGCAGGCGCCATGATCGACGAACTGAACATTACGGTCCCGGTGGCCATCCATCTGGATCACGGTTCTTATGAAGGCTGCCTGAAGTGCATCGAGGCCGGTTTCTCATCCATCATGTTCGACGGTTCCCATTATCCCATCGAGGAGAACGTGGAAAAGACAAAAGAACTGGTCGCCATGTGCAAAGAAAAAGGCCTTTCCCTTGAAGCGGAAGTGGGCTCCATCGGCGGCGAGGAAGACGGTGTGATCGGCGCGGGCGAATGCGCGGACCCGAAGGAATGTACAGCCATCGCTGACCTGGGCATCACCATGCTGGCAGCCGGCATCGGCAATATCCACGGCAAGTATCCGGCCAACTGGCAGGGCCTCAGCTTTGAGACACTGGACGCCATCCAGCAGCTGACAGGCGATATGCCGCTTGTCCTTCACGGCGGCACAGGCATCCCGGACGACATGATCAAGAAAGCCATTTCCCTCGGCGTTGCCAAGATCAACGTCAACACAGAGTGCCAGCTCGTATTTGCCGAAGCGACACGTAAGTACATCGAAGCCGGCAAAGATCTGGAAGGCAAGGGCTTTGACCCGCGTAAACTGCTCAAACCGGGCACAGACGCCATCAAAGCGAAAGTCATCGAGAAGATGGAACTGTTCGGTTCCGTTGGAAAAGCCTGAGACAGGTCTTTAAAAGCCGAATATCCATAGTAAATAAGAAGCGCGGGGCGGCAGCCTTTTGTCGTGCGAGGATCGGGCGGCGCCTTTGGCCGGATGCCGTGTCCTGGAATGCCTTCCGGGTCCCGGGAGTTTACAGGGATCGTCGACGGGATGAAGGCTGTTTCAGGCTTTTTTTCTGTTTTTTGCTCGGACGACCGTGCTTTTACTGCCTCTTGACGGTCGCCAGAGCAAAATTTTATTTTCTAACCGTCTTTTTACCAGGAGATTACGGTTACTCAGGGGAATTCCGGTGATATAACCGTGTGATTTGGTGTAACCATACGGTTATATTATTTGAAATTTGTTCCTGATCCGTATCGTCCTACAAAAAGCACGGTTACATTTCAAAAGAATTGATCTTCATCCGTATGGGCGGATCAAAAAGACGGTTTTATCCGGATTTATCACAGATCCGTCCGTCGTAGTTTCCCTGCGGGCGTCAAAAAGGACGCGCCCATCCATAAAGAAGGCGCCGCCCGACCATTCGATCCGGCGCCTTCTTTATTTTGACGGCCGCGAAAAAACTTGTAGGCCGTTTTTTCTCATACCACAAGCTGTAGTGGACGATGCTGTCAATTTCTTCCAAACGGACGTTTTTTTGCGTTTTGGAGGAAAAACAGTTGATTCTTTAATAGAAATATGCTTTAATTGTATTAAATATGTAATAAAGTTGTAATAAATAAACGGGGAGGACACTATGAAAGGTTTAAGATCATTTAAAAAGACCCTTACGTATGTGTTGACCACGGCATTGCTTTTGTCATGCGCGGCGGGTCTTGCGCCTATAGAGGCCCACGCGGCGACAACAGGGACGGTGAACGCCGATGTACTGAATGTACGTTCCGGCGCGTCCACCAGCTATTCCCGTGTCGGTACAGTGACCCAGGGGACGACGGTGACCATCACCGGATCCACCCAGGGATCGGACGGCTATACGTGGTACAAGATCACCGGATCGGTCTCCGGATACGTGCGGGGCGATTACATTTCCAACGTATCGGGAAGCGTGGCCAGCTCCGGAGGATCGGGCAGCGTGGGTATCGTAACAGCGGACCTGCTGAACGTGCGTACGGGAGCGGGGACCAACTATTCCCGCCTTGGAACGATCAATTACGGCACGCGGGTGACGATCATATCGTCGACCGGTTCCTGGTATAAAGTCACATGTACCGTGGGCGGCGTTGTCCGGACAGGTTATGTTTCCGCGGAATACATCAGCCGGTCCGAAGGATCGGGCAGCACGGGCAATACCGGAGGCAGCACAGGCGGATCCACGACGGTGATCGGAACAGGCATCGTCAACGCGGACGCGCTGAACGTGCGTGAAGGCGCCGGAACAAGCTACAATTCCAAGGGCCTTATAAGGCGGAACGACAAAGTTGAGATACTCGAAGACAACGGCTCCTGGCTGAAAGTAAGCTGCAGCCTGGGAACCGGCTACGTGGCTTCGGAATACATAACGCGGACAGGCAGCGGCTCATCCGGCAGCGTGGACACATCGTTCACCGGAAAAGGCGTTGTCAACGCGGACGCGCTGAACGTGCGTGAAGGCGCCGGAACAAGCTATAATTCCAAAGGACTTATACGGACCAACGAACAGGTTGAGATCCTTGGAAAGACCGGCTCCTGGTACAAGATCAAATGCAGCCTGGGCGAAGGCTACGTATCCGCCGAATACATCACCCTGATCGACGACAGCAGCCAGGGCGGAAGCGGCAGCGGCAGCGCGGAAACACCGGATACGCCGGTGGAGAATAAAAAAGGCGTGGTCAACGCGGACGCGCTGAACGTGCGGACAGGCCCGGGCACCGGTTACACCGCCCTCGGACTGATCTACCAGGGCGCGTCAGTGACCATCAAAGGCGAGAACAACGGCTGGTACAAAGTCAGCTGCGTGATCAACGGTACGGCCAAGGAAGGCTATGTATCCGCTGAGTTCATCACCCTGACCAGCGATTCCGGAAGCGGCGGCGGTTCCGGCAATACCGGCGGTTCAGGCGGTTCCGGCAGCACCGGAGGCGGTACGTCGGTGGCCAATAAACAGGGTATCGTCAAAGCGGACGCCCTGAACTTCAGGAGCGGTCCGGGAACGAATTACGGTTCCATCGGTCTTGTTTATATCGGTACGCAGGTAACGATCCTTGAGGAGACCAACGGCTGGTACAAAGTGACCTGCGTGATCAACGGCGTACCGAAGACCGGTTACATGTCCGCCGAGTTCATCACGGTGGTCGGCGCCAACGACGAGCCGTGGGAAGGCGATCCCGACGAAAGTTTTGAAGAACAGATCGCCGATTTCCCGGAAAGCTACAAAAACGCGCTGAGAAGACTGCATGAGCAGCATCCCAGCTGGAAATTCGTGGCCAAATATACCGGCCTTGATTTTGAAGATTCCGTATCGATCCAGAACAGCGGCAACCGGAGCATGATCTACGTATCCTCCACCACGCCGTTCTCCTGGCTGTCCACAGCGCCCGGAGATTACGATTGGGCGACCGATACCTATTACAATAAGGACGGCGCTTCCTGGAAGGGCGCGTCCAAAGAGCTGATCGCTTACTACATGGATCCGAGGAATTTCCTGGATGAATCTCAGATATTCATGTTTGAGTCCCAGGCCTATGATCCTTCCCAGTCCAGGAACGTGGTGGCGGGCATCCTGGACGGCACGTTCATGGAAGACGGCAAAGGCTACTATTACAACGGCAGCTTTAAGACCTATGTGGATACATTTATGGAAGCGGGAGCCATAGCGAATGTGAGCCCCTACATCCTTGCTTCCCGGTCCCGTCAGGAAGTGGGAAGCTACAGCGGTTCGGTCAGCGGCGAAAGCGGATATTACAACTTCTTTAATATCGGCGCTTACGCAAGTTCCAGCGGAAACGCGGTGACAAACGGCCTCAATTACGCGGCCACACCGGGATCTTACAGAAGACCCTGGACGAACCAGTACCTGTCCATCGTCGGCGGCGCGGAATTCCTTGCCGAATCCTATATCGCCCGTGGACAGAACACCGACTATTTCCAGAAGTTCAACGTGGTATCTTCACCGTACCACAGCCACCAGTACATGGGCAATATCCAGGCTCCGAGCACGGAAGGCCTGAGCCGGTACACGACCTATGAAGAACTGGGCGTTCTGGATGAAGCGATGACATTCATCATCCCGGTATATGACAATATGCCGGCGAGCGCGGCCGCGATGCCGGCGCCGACAGGCAACCCCAACAGTTACATCAAGTCCCTGTCCGTGAGCGGAGCGAGCCTGAATGCCACATTCACATATAACAAGCTGGACTACACAGCTGTTGTAAGCAACTCCACGACAGGCATCACCATCAGCGCGACACCGGTCAGCCAGTACGGAACGATCATTTCCGGAACGGGATATCATTCCCTGAATGTGGGCAATAATACGATCGAGGTGGTATGCCAGGCCGGCAACGGAACGACGACGACCTACACCATCGTTGTTTACCGGAGCAATTAAAGTGAAAGGAGACGCGTTCATGTCAAAGAAAAAAATATCCATTATCTGCGCGGTTGTCCTGTTTGTCTGCGCGGTGGCCGGCGGGTTCGCCTGGTCCGGCATGAAAGCCACGGCCATGGAGACCCAGATGACAATGGACCTGTCCGCTTCCACAGTGGATCGGGATGAGGAGATCCAGGTCACTGTCACGGCGGCGAGCGGCATGTCCATGAGTTATGTGGATGCCTTCCTTTCCTACGATCCCACGCTGCTGGAATTCGTGGACACATCGGACGATATGGCCACCGGCGGAGAAGGCACGATCCATATCATGGAGAACCTGGACTACGGCATCAGCGAAAAAAGCTATGTCCTCACATTTAAAGCGCTGGAACTTGGCACATGCGAGTTCAGTCTTTACGATGTATACATTGAAGAATTCGATACGTTAGATATGCTGAACCTTCCCGGCCAGTCCGCGGCGGTGGAGATCGTTATGAACGAGCAGGTTTCCGATGACGCCAGACTGAAGGAACTGATGGTGGCGGATACGGATGTGGACAAGATCTTCGATCCGGATACCTTCACCTACGATTTGGAAGTTTCCCAGAGCATGGGCATACTGATCTTCAGTACGGTTCCCATGGCGGAAGACAGCACCATCCTGGCGCCGGAAGATCTGACTCTGGCTCCCGGACTGAATGTGTTTGAGATCCAGGTCACAGCCCCTGCGGGCAATACCCAGACCTACACGCTGAACGTGACCCGTCTGGACTATGAAAAAGAAACGGAAGCTGAAACGGAAACCGAGACAGAGTCCGAGACCGAAACAGAAACCCTTCTCGAAAGCGAGACGGTGACAGAGACGGAAAGCGAAGACCTGATGGAAAGCGAACCGGAGACGATCCCGGAAGAAAGCGAAACCGTATCGGAAAGCGTTTCTGAAGAAACAGCGACGGAAGAGACCGTGGAAGCCCCGGTCGTGACGGAAGAACTTCAGGAAGTGGTTCCTGAAGCCGCTGTAGAAGAATGATAACAGGAATATAGGAAGATCCCCATTGGCGGCCAACCGCTGATGGGGATTTTTGCGTAAAAAAATTTGATTCATTTTATTGGCCGGCGTAGGGTTTCGATATTTCGTACTGCAGCACAC
>CALWEE010000077.1 GCA_944376975.1 uncultured Lachnospiraceae bacterium | reverse complement strand
AAATCCTCATATGCCTTTTGGCATATCTGGAATTTTCGGGATCGTCTTATTATTTGGTTTTCAAGGTTCCTGCTGTTTCACACAGCTTTATTAGACTATCACATCTTCCTTTTTCTGTCAAGAACTTTTTTGATCTTTTTCAGTTCTTTCCAGTCTTTTTCGGAAGCGCTTTCTTATAGTATCACCCTGCCCTCTGTTTGTCAACACATTTTTTCCTTTTTTCGGCACGCCGTTTGGATCCGATTTTACATTTCCGTCAGGATCTTATATATCTCCTGTATATTGCCCGCTCCATATAATTTCATTTTGCCCGGAACGATCTGGGCGTCCATGCTGGCCTTTGGAAGTACGCACCTGTCAAACCCCAGTTTTTCTCCCTCACGTATGCACTGCTGCGCCTGACGCACAGCCCGGATCTCACCTACCAGACCCACTTCTCCAAAGACCATCAGCCGGTCATTGAGCGGGATATTTTTATAGCTGGACAAAATGGCGCAGACGACCGCCAGGTCAACGGAAGGCTCATTGATGCGCACGCCACCGGCAATGTTGACATAGGCGTCGCAGGAGGACAGCGCGAGCCCCAGTCTTTTTTCGAGGACGGCCATCAGAAGATTGACCCGATTGTAATCCATGCCCGTCGCGGTCCGCCTGGGCATGTTGAAATTCGTCCGGCAGACCAGCGCCTGCACTTCCACCATCATGGGACGGGTCCCTTCGACCACGCAGGTCACCACCGATCCGGAAGCGTTTTCCGGCCTTCCCGAAAGCATATATCGGGATGGATCCTTTACTTCTTTAAGCCCTTCGCCCGCCATTTCAAAGACACCGATCTCGTTCGTGGAGCCGAAACGGTTTTTTACGCTTCTGAGCAGACGATAAGCCGCGTGCCGTTCCCCTTCAAAATACAGGACCGTGTCGACCATGTGTTCCAACACCCTCGGTCCGGCTACCACGCCTTCTTTCGTCACATGGCCGACGATAAAGATGGTAATGCCGTTGGTCTTTGCCAGGTTCATCAGCACGTTGGTCGATTCCCGGACCTGGCTCACGCTCCCCGGAGCGGAGCTGATATCGCTTTTGTACATGGTCTGTATGGAATCGATGACAACCATTTCCGGCCTTTCTTTCAAGATGACGCCTTCGATCGCTTCCAGGTCTGTTTCGCACAAAAGGAGCAGATCGTCGGAAAAAGGGCCGATGCGGTCGGCGCGTATTTTGATCTGTCCAGGCGATTCTTCGCCGGATATATAAAGCAGCTTCCTTCGCTGCGCGGAAAGCTTCTGGCATACCTGGAGAAGGAGGGTGGATTTGCCGATCCCCGGATCGCCGCCCACAAGGATCATGGATCCCGGGACGATCCCGCCGCCCAGTACCCGGTCCAGTTCATCGATGCCTGTCCGGATGCGGATTTCTTTCTCTGTCCGGATGCCCGAAAGCCTGGACGGCTGTCTGGATGAAACGCTGCCGGCCGGCTTACCCGACGATATTTTTACGACAGGTTCCTCCACGAATGTATTCCACTGTCGACACGCCGGG
Source organism: uncultured Lachnospiraceae bacterium (assembly GCA_944376975.1). Classification (GTDB taxonomy): domain Bacteria; phylum Bacillota; class Clostridia; order Lachnospirales; family Lachnospiraceae; genus Frisingicoccus. Next base: position 5,636 of record CALWEE010000077.1, on the reverse strand, counting down.
CACTGTCCCATCCATTTTGCCGACTCATATCCACAGTTCTGGCAGAAAAATACCGTTTTGTTCTTCGCCATATCTTTCTTTCCTCCACGTTCTTTTCCATGATCTTTCCGGCAGCAGGCCGCTTTGTATGATCGCTTCCCTGTTTGCCAAAAAAACGCAGCCGACATACCGCCGGCTGCGCGCGTCTTATCTCAGATACAAATCGTCGATCACGACATCTTTCTTACATAGACGTTCCTCGGGCGGCCTTCCAGTTCAACGCTCAGGACCAGTTTGCCTCCCAGGTTGGTCCGCATGCTGCCGATATGGACGTCATCGATCAACACTTCATACTCGTTCTCCGCTTCCAGTTCCAGAGTGATCTGAGCCTGTTCTTCGCCTTCCACCTGAAAACGCACCGTATCTTCCGTCATCTCCAGATGATGGACCGCTGTCCCGGGAACCGATTCATAAACAAAGGATTCATTCTTTTCCAGTTTGGTTATCTCTTTAAATGTTTTAACTTTATAGACATCGCCCAAATGCTCAAAACCTGCCTTTTTTGACTTGGATGCCAATGTATAGTCGCCAAAACTCAATGTACCGTCTGATTCGGAACGGATCAGTTCGCTGATTACTGCCATGGTATATTATCCTCCTGAATTATAAGACACTGCTTTATCTTTACAGTATGACTTATGATGTGCCTAACACATTTATTATATAATATTTCTGTCCATTATTCCAGAGACTTTGTCGCGTTTGTGGAAATTTTTATATCTTTCCCTGAAAGGGTCAGCCGGACTTCATCGCCTCTTTTCACTTCCCCGGAAAGGATGCGTTCCGCCAGTCCGTCCTCCACCTTTTTCTGGATCGCCCGGCGCAGGGGACGGGCGCCATAAACCGGATCGAAACCGGATTCCGCCAGCCGTTTCACCACGCCGTCCGAAGCATGGATGGAAATGCCCATCTGTTCTCGGGCCCGCTTGTCGATCTCTTTCATCATCAGCGCGGCGATCCGACTGATATGTTCTTTGTTCAGCGCGTGGAACACGATCACTTCATCGATACGGTTGATGAATTCCGGTTTGAAGGTCTGACGCGCCTCATCCAGAACCCCGGCTTTCATGCGTTCGTGGTCAGCCTTTTCATCCGGATCCGCCCGAAAACCGAGATGTTTCGGCGATACGATTCGGGCGGCCCCCGCGTTGGAGGTCATGATGATCACCGTATTCTTAAAATCCACTTTCCTGCCCTGGGAATCGGTGATATGCCCGTCGTCCAATACTTGAAGAAGGATGTTGAACACATCGGGATGGGCTTTCTCGATCTCATCGAACAGCAGGATGGAATAGGGATGTCGGCGGATCTTTTCACTGAGCTGGCCGCCTTCTTCATAACCCACATATCCCGGCGGCGAACCGATGAACTTGGATACGCTGTGCTTTTCCATGTATTCGGACATGTCCACACGGATCAGGGCGTCTTCGGAGCCGAACATGGCCTGTGCCAGAGCTTTGGACAATTCGGTTTTCCCGACGCCGGTCGGCCCCAGGAATAAAAAGGAACCAATGGGCCGTCCCGGATCTTTAAGGCCTGCCCTGCCCCTGCGTATCGCCTTCGCCACGGCTCCCACCGCCTCATCCTGGCCGATCACCCGCTGATGGAGGACCGACTCCAGCTTAAGCAGCCGTTCCGACTCCTTCCTGGCCAGCTGATGGACAGGGATCTTCGTCCAGCCGGAGATCACGTCAGCGATATCTTCCGTGTTGACGACCAGCTGTCTTCCGGTTTTACGTTCAGCGGACGCCTGGGAGGCGATGAGCTTCGTCCGCGCCGCCGCCTCATCCCGGCTTATTTCAGCCGCTTCCTCAAACTGTCCCTCCACGATCGCCCGTTCCTTTTCCTGTTCCAGCCGGGCCAGCTGCCGCTTCAGCCGCTTTATGTCCTCGTCGGATCCGGAGGCGAAAAGACGGACTTTCGCCGCCGCCTCGTCCATCACGTCGATCGCTTTATCCGGCAGGAAACGATCGCTGATATAACGGGCCGACAAACGGACCGCCGCTTCCAGCGCCTCATCGCGGATCGTTACGCCGTGATGGCTTTCATAAGCCGGGCGGAGGCCCCGCAATATGTCCACGCACGCTTCTTCCGGCGGTTCTTCGGTCATCACCGGCTGGAACCTGCGTTCCAGCGCCGCGTCCTTTTCAATGTATTTCCTGTACTCCTCCACCGTGGTGGCGCCGATGACCTGTATCTCGCCCCGGGCCAGGGACGGTTTGAGGATATTGGACGCGTCCAGCGCGCCTTCCGCGCCTCCCGCGCCGATGATCGTATGGATCTCATCTATAAAAAGAAGGATCTGCCCGTCGCTTTTTATCTCCTGGATAAGCCGCTTGATCCGTTCTTCAAATTCGCCCCTGTATTTGCTCCCTGCCACCATCGCGGAAAGATCCAGCGACAAAAGGCGCCGTCCGGCCAAAGAAGCGGGTACGTCTTTACGGCAGATACGGGCCGCCAGCCCTTCCACCACCGCGGTCTTGCCAACACCCGGTTCGCCGATCAGGCAGGGATTGTTTTTTGTGCGCCGGCTCAGGATGCGGATGACATGCGCCGTTTCTTCTTCTCTTCCGATGACCGGATCCAGCCGGCCTTCTTCCGCCATACGGGTCAGATCCACCGTATAGCTTTCCAGCATGCTGTTCTTTTTCCGGCCGCCCCGGCCGCCGAACAGTTCCCGGGCTTTTTCCGCGCTTTGTCCCATGCCCGAAAGCAGCTCCGTATATACTTTCTGAAAACTGACGCCCAGCGTGTTCAAAAGGCGCACCGCGATGCAGTCTTCCTCTTTTATGAGCGCCATGAGCAAATGCTCCGTTCCGACCTGGTCGGACTGAAGCCTGGCCGCTTCCCGGCTGCTCATCTCGATGACCCGTCTGGCCCTGGGCGTATAATCGGCCGCGTCCTGGACGTCGACGCCGTCTTCACTGATCAGTTGTTCGATCAGCGGCAGCAGGACATCTTCCGTCACGCCATTTTCTGTAAGTACGGCGGATGCCATGCCGCCGTCGGCACGGATCAGCCCGATCATGAGATGTTCCGTCCCCACATAGCCATGTCCCAGTTCCTCCGCCGCGTTCCGCGCGTACGTCACCGCCTGTCGGGCCGGCTTCGTCAAATGATACTGCATATATTAACCTCCTGTCAGTCCTGTTGTTCCATAGGGCATACTCCGAAGCTGTCAAATACGTCGTCGACCATGTCGTGGACCTCCTCGCGGCTGATCCGCCTGCACATGGCTTCCGCCAGCAATACCCGAAGCATGCGCGAAAGCTGTTCCGACGCGATACACTTATCATAATCTATGGCAACGACAGCTCCTTTACGCCTGTCCAGCCTGATAAAGCCTTCCTGTTTCAGGACTGAATACGCTTTATTGACCGTGTGCATATTGATGCCGATCAGATCGGCGAGCTGGCGCACGGAAGGCAGGGAATCGCCCACCGAAAGCTGGGCCGTGGCTATACCGACGACGATCTGGTTCCTCAGCTGGACATAGATCGCTTCATCACTGTTAAAATCAATATCAATTACCATATGATCACCTGAATTTCCTTTGTATTTACGTTACACCTGTTATACATACATTATAACATCAACCTGCCGTTTGTCAATTCAGTGGTTTTCAGTTTAAGGGATAGCTTTCGTTCCGTCAAGGATGAAAAAGGACCCTGCGGAAAATCTTCCATCAAGGTCCTTCATATGCCTGTTTTATCAAAGGTACTCTGTCATTTCTTTCAGCGAATCAAAGATCAGATCCGGCTGTATATCGGATGTCTTCAGATCGTCCATACTGGTCTCGCCGCTGAGCACGAGGATGCCGACCGCGCCGTTATCAACGCCGGTCGCCACGTCTGTATACAGCCTGTCGCCGATAAACGCGATCTCATCCACCTGATATCCCTTTTCCCGGCAGATCATATCGACCGTCTCTTTAAAGGGCTTGCCCAGATATTTGGGCTGCTTGCCTGTGGAGAGGGAAATCGCCGCGCACATCGATCCGCAGTCCGGGATGAATTCCATGCCTTCCACGGGACAGTTGATGTCCAGGTGGGTTGCCAGGAACATGGACCCGTGACGGATCTGTCTGCATATTTTATCCAGTTTGTCATAAGTGAGCGTCTTATCAAACGCCACCACCACGATATCCGCGTTGTCATCCACAAGGTGGAGTCCCGCGTTTTGAAACTCCGCTTCCAGTTCCGGCACGCCGGCCAAAAAGATCGTCTTATCCGGATAATGGGTCTTCAGATAGGCGATCGTCACGTCGCCGGAGGTCATGATATCTTTTTTCGTGATGGGCCGACCCATCTTCGCCAGCTTATCCATGTACATTTCCCCGGTCTTTGAGGAATTATTCGTGAAAAAAAGAAACTCCTTCCCACATTCCCGGACTTTTTCCGTAAAAGCTACCGCCCCATCGATCTCCTGGTCCCCCAGATAAAATGTTCCGTCCATGTCCAGCACAAACAGTTTGATCTTTTCAAGTACTTTTTTCGCTTCTGTCATCTTCACATGCTCCTTTTTTTGATGTCCCCCCAATTAAACGCAAAGAGCCGGACATATATGTAACATATATTCCGACTCTTTTCCTCTTGCTATATTATACACGAAATATCAGATTTCATCAATAGCTTTTCCGATATCATGGCGCATATATTTATTGTCGAAGCGGACCCACTCCGTGGCTTTATAGGCATTTTCCCGGGCCGACCTCAGGTCTTTGCCAAGAGCGGTAACGCCGAATACCCGGCCGCCGTTGGTGAGGATCTGTCCGCCTTCTTTCCGGCTTCCGGCATGGAAACAGTAAAAACCATCCTTTCTCTTGAACGTATCCAGTCCCTGTACCGGCCGTCCCTTTTCATAACTTTCAGGATACCCTTCGCTGGCCAGGACGACGCAGACCGCCGCATTGTCCGCGAACTTCAGACGGATCTGATCCAGCGTGCCGTCGATGCAGGCTTCAAAAACATCGATGATGTCGTTTTCCATCCGGGGAAGGACGACCTGAGTCTCCGGATCGCCGAAGCGGGCATTGTACTCCAGCACCATCGGCCCGTCTTCCGTCAGCATGAGGCCGACAAAAAGCACGCCTTTAAACGCCCGGCCTTCCGCTTTCATGGCGTCCATGGTGGGCTGATAGATATGTTCTTCACAGAACCTGGCGATCGCGTCGGTATAAAACGGGCTGGGTGAAAACGTGCCCATGCCGCCGGTGTTCAGACCGGTATCGCCGTCTCCCGCCCGCTTATGATCCTGGGCGGAAGTCATGGGAAGGATATGAGTCCCATCGCAGAAACACAGGACCGATACTTCCCGGCCGGTCATAAACGTTTCGATGACCATCCGGTTTCCGGCGCTTCCGAATTTTTTATCTTCCATAATGGTACGCACGCCGGCCTGAGCCTCCTGCATATCTTTACAGATCAGCACGCCCTTGCCCAGCGCCAGACCATCCGCTTTTAAAACAATGGGAAAACGGGCCGTTTTCAGATATTCCATGGCGTCCGCCGCTTTATCAAAGGTTTTGTGCGCCGCCGTAGGAATGTGATATTTTTCCATCAGATCTTTTGAAAACGCCTTTGACGCTTCGATCTGGG
>CALWEE010000076.1 GCA_944376975.1 uncultured Lachnospiraceae bacterium | reverse complement strand
ATTACAGACGTTTACGACCTGCTGGAAGCGTATCACAACCATATCGTGGGCGAATACGTCATAAAGGTGGAGCACGCCCTTCTTGCCCTTCCCGGGACCCGTATGGAAGATATCCATACCGTCTATTCCCATCCTCAGGGATTAAGCCAGTGCAGCCGTTTCCTTGACGCCCACAGGCAGTGGCATCAGGTCAGCCTGCAGAATACGGCGGAAGCGGCGAAAAAAGTCCGGGACGACAAAGATCCGGGACAGGCGGCCATCGCCAGCCTGAAGGCGGCTGAAAATTTCGGCCTGGAAGTGGTTAAACCGTATCTGAACGATATCGAAAATAATTCCACCCGTTTCGTGATCATTACCCATCCCCGGGTATTTGAAGAACAGGCGGATAAGATCAGCATCTGTTTTGAGCTGCCGCATACCAGCGGTACATTGTACAATATCCTGGCCCATTTTATCTTTAACGGACTGAACATGACGAAGATCGAATCCCGGCCCATCAAAGGCCGGAAATGGCAGTACCGGTTTTTCATCGATTTTACCGGCAATCTTAAAGACCAGGCGGTGCGCAACGCGCTGCATGGGATCCGGTCGGAAACAGAACGTTTCAGGATCTTAGGAAATTACACGGGAGTTGAATCATAATGGAACGTATACGTATTCACGAATTGATCTTGTACAGGAATTTCAGGGAGGACATATTCCGGGATATGGCCATGGTGGCCAACCAGTATGACCGGCCGGACAGAGACGAGGGCGATCTGGTGGACCGACTGTACCGATGCGTCAATGATATCGTGACCATCGCCCGAAGCCATGGGTTTTACGGCAATCTCTGGCACGGATACCTGACATATCTGCTCACCACCAATGAAAACGCTTTCAGCATGTCCTGCGAAAAAGTGGGGGCCATCGACGGAAGCCTGAACGAACTGGCGCTTCACGATCTGCGCATTTTTAAAGAAGCTTATGAGATGGACTGGGACGCGGTGGAAAAAGCTTTCGGCGTGCATTTCATCAGTATGATCCGGGATTTTAAGCCTTCGGACGACCGGGCGGTCATATACGGCTGGCATCTGAGGGAAAATATCCGGGAGCTTGGTCTGGCCCTTGGCGGAGCGAAAGACGTGCGCGCGATGTATGACGCCCTCACCGGTTTCTACAAAGCTTACGGCGTGGGCAAATTCGGCCTTCATCGGGCGTTCAAGCTGGTGGAGGAGAACGGGACGGCCCGCGTTGAGCCGATCACCCGTACCGATCCGGTGACCTTATCCGATCTGGTGGGCTATGAGATCCAGAAAAAGAAACTGACGGCCAATACGGAAGCGCTCGTCAAAGGCCTGAAAGCCAACAACGTCCTGCTTTACGGCGACAGCGGCACAGGAAAATCCACCAGCATCAAAGCCATCCTCAACGCGTATTACAAAGACGGCCTGCGCATGATCGAGATCTATAAACATCAGTTCAAATACATTTCCGATGTGCTGGCCCAGATCAAAAACCGCAATTACAAATTCATCCTGTATATGGACGATCTGTCTTTCGAGGAATTTGAGATCGAATACAAGTACCTGAAAGCGATCATCGAAGGCGGGCTGGAGACAAAGCCGGACAACGTGGTCATCTACGCCACGTCCAACAGACGGCACATCATCAAGGAAACATGGGCGGACAGGAAGCAGGCGGTGGACGATGTCCACGGCGGCGATTCCATGCAGGAGAGGCTGTCCTTGTCTACCCGGTTCGGCGAGACCATTTATTACGGCGCGCCCAATCAGAAAGAATACCTGGAGATCGCCAAAGTGCTGGCCAGACGGTTCGGCATATCCATTTCGGAGGAAGAAGTGGCCGCGGAGGCGCTGAAGTGGGAGCTGTCCCACGGCGGACGTTCCGGCAGGACGGCCCAGCAGTTTATCTACCATCTGGCGGGAACGCGTCAGGCGTAAAAGATTCATGTTTGTAGAAACAAAATAGATAATTAAAAAAATTAATAATTGAGAGTTGACAAAAAGAATATCCTATAGTATAGTAATATATGCCTTCAGCGAAGGCACTATACAGGATAAGCGCGAGTGGCTCAGTGGTGGAGTATCGCCTTGCCAAGGCGAGGGTCGCGGGTTCGAATCCCGTCTCGCGCTCGATGAAGATCCCGGATATTTATTCCGGGATCTTTTTGTTATCCCGGGTTTGGAGCTGGCCGGAAAGGAGTGTTCATATGGGCGACTATCACGACGCGATCAAAGGGTTTTGCCCGCTTTCAAAGCGGGAAGCGGCAGACAGGCAGCAGATGCTGGATATCATCGACGGCAGCGAAAGCCTGCCGGGTCTGGGCAGACAGGCGCTTTTCAGGAATCCGGCGGCCCATATAACGGTATCCGCCCTTGTGTTCAACCGGCAGCGGGACAAGATGCTCATGGTCCGGCACAACATTTACGGCACATGGACATGGATGGGCGGCCACGCGGACGGCATGGACGATCCGGAAAGGGTGGCGCGCAAGGAAGCGGAAGAAGAATCGGGCGTTTCCGGGCTGACACCGATCTTTCCCGGGCCCGCGGCGCTCCATACGCTGCCGGTGGCGGCGCATGAAAAGCGGGGCGAGATGGTTTCCGCCCATCTCCATCTGAATCTGTCTTATGTGTATGAGGCGGAGGAAGGGCAGGCACTCAAGGTCTGCCCGGATGAAAATTCCGGCGTGGCCTGGATAAAAATGGACGATCTGGAATACTATTCCAATGAGCCTGAGTTTATCGCCATTTACCGGGATATCCTCCAACGCATAAAAAAGTACGAAAAGAAGTAGACTTCTTTATGAGGAATCGTTATAATGATTAAGACTTACCAAAAATTTCTGGACAGTTACACGGAATTTATTTTTGTCGAACACGCGCCGAAGCCCTGTGACATGATCTTTCTTCCGGGCAACGCCTGGCCCCAGGTGGGCGAGACGGCGGCACGGCTGTACAGGGAAGGGCTGGCCGGCCAGATCCTCGTATCCGGTCGGTACAGTATCGTCGATGGCTGTTTTAAAGGACCGGCTCTTTTAAAGGACCGATATCCCGGCGTTTATGCCACGGAAGCGGCGTTCCTTTCGTCGGTGCTCATGGCCAACGGCGTGCCGGAAGCGGCCATATTAAAGGAAGAACAGGCGACGTTTACATATGAGAACGCGCTGTACTCCGCGAAACTTCTGGACGAAAAAGGTATCCGGGTCAAACAGGCGGCCATTGTCTGCCAGGCGTTCCATGCCAGGCGGTGCCTGCTGTATTACCAGCTTGTCTTTCCGGACACCGACTTTATCGTCTGCCCCGCGGTGACGCAGGGCATATCGCGGGACAACTGGTTTTTGAGCCAAAAAGGCATAGACCTGGTTTTGGGCGAGGTTTCCCGCTGCGCCGGTCAGTTCGGCGAGATCTTTAACAGCCTTCTTTACGGAGGCGCGCCCGGGCTGCCTGTTAAGAAAGGATGAGTATCATATGGATCTTCTCAGAAAGTATTCCCGGCAGATCACGGCCGGTATCCAGCTCGTTTTATGCCTGATGATGGCGATTGTCGCGTTCCAGCGGGAACTGAAGCTGGGTTTTAAAGTGTCGAAAAAAATAAATGCCGGCAGAAACAGAAAAAAGAAAAGGAGATAAGAAATGGCAGATGCTATGATCAGTTGGTTTACGACCAATCTTGACGGTGTTGTTTCAAAAGAGATGATCGTGTTTATCATCTCCATGGTCCCCATATTGGAATTAAGGGGCGGCCTGATCGCCGCCGCGCTTTTAAAGGTACCGATCGTACAGGCGGTCCTGATCTGCGTTATCGGCAATATCATTCCCGTGCCGTTCATCCTGTGGCTGATCACGCCCATTTTTGACTGGCTGAAAAAAACAAAAACATTTCGGCCGCTCGTGGAAAAACTGGAGAAAAAATCCATGGGTAAGAGCGAACAGATACAAAAATACGAGTTCTGGGGCCTGATGATCTTCGTCGGCATCCCGCTTCCGGGAACAGGCGCCTGGACCGGCGCCCTCATCGCGTCGCTTCTGGGCATCCGGTTCAGAAAAGCGTTTCCGGCGATCATACTCGGCATCCTTATGGCTACCGTTATCATGTGTATCATCAGCTACTTTATCCCGTGGCTCGTTGTCAACGTATTTTAAAAAGACGCGCTCTGCGTCCGGATATTCCGGGGCAGAGCCGTTTTTATAAGGAAAAAGGAACAGAGGTGTTTCCATGACGCGTATCGAAGAATTATTATACGTGGTACCGGCAGCGCTGATCGCCGTTGTCGGACATGAGTTTGCCCATGGGTGGGTATCCTGGAAACTGGGCGATCCCACACCGAAACGGGACGGACGGCTGAGCCTGAACCCACTGGTCCATCTGGATCTTTTCGGGACGCTCTGCCTGATCTTCTTTCATTTTGGATGGGCGAAGCCGGTAAAGATCAATATGTATTATTATAAAGACAAAAGAAAAGGCGTGTTTTTAACAGCGCTTGCCGGACCGGCCATGAATCTGGTCCTGGCCTTCGCGGCCTGCTTGACCGTTGGGGGTGTCCTCCGTGTGTCCGGCGTCTATCTGAGCCGATACCTGTATATTTTCGTGAGATGGTTGGAATATTTCGCCGTTTTAAACACGGGACTGGCGGTTTTCAACCTGATACCGGTGCCTCCCCTGGACGGTTCCAAAGTGTTCGGGATGCTTTTACATAACGATCCGGAGGCGTTAGCCCGTCGGGGCAGCTCGATCGGTTACCTGATCATTGTCCTTCTGGCCGTGACCGGTATTTTGTCCGTTCCCGTCAATAAAGCGGTACAGGCGGTCCTCTGGGTGATGACGCGGGCGGCATGGTTCATATTCGGACTGGGATAATGGCGGAAAATGTGTTATACTAGCTGAAAAGCAGTTGTCAAAAAGGAGGGCGCTATGAGGATATTATTAAAAGGCGGACATGTGATCGATCCTTCCCAGGGCATTGACGGGCCAATGGATCTGCTGATCCGGGATGACCGGATCGAAAAACTGGAGCCTGACATAACCGACGAGGCGGACGAAGTGACCGATGTTTCCGGCTGCTATGTGGTCCCGGGACTGATCGATATGCACGTCCATCTGAGAGAGCCGGGATTTGAGCATAAAGAAACGATAAAGACAGGTTCCATGGCGGCGGCCCGGGGCGGCTTTACGTCCATCTGCCCCATGCCCAATACCAAACCGGTCATCGACTCGCCGGAAATGGTCCGGTTTGTGCGTGAAAAAGCGGAGAAAGAAGCGGTTGTCCACATCCTTCCGGTGGGCGCGGTCACGAAAGGACAGATGGGGATCGAACCGGCGGATATAACCGGCATGGTACAGGCCGGCGCGGCAGCCATCAGCGAAGACGGGAAGAGCGTCATGAACACGGAAGTATACCGTCAGGCCATGGTCCTGGCAAAGGAAGCCCATATCCCCGTCCTCGACCATTGTGAAGATAAATATCTGGTGAAGGACGGCGCGCTCAACGCGGGACCTGCCGCGGAACGTATCGGCGTGACCGGGATCAGCAACGGGGTGGAAGATATCATCACGGCCAGGGACATACTCCTGGCGAAAGAGACCGGCTGCCGGCTGCATCTGTGCCACTGTTCCACGAAGGACAGCGTCCGCATGGTGCGGGAAGCCCGGGAAGACGGACTGGCAGTGAGCGCGGAAGTATGCCCGCATCATTTTACCCTGACGGAAGATGATATACCGGGGGACGACGCAAATTATAAGATGAATCCGCCGCTCCGGTCCGAGGCGGACAAGGAAGCGCTCATAGAAGGCCTCTGTTCGGACGTGATGCAGGTCATCTCCACAGACCACGCGCCCCATCATGCCGATGAAAAGGCAAAGGGAATAGGCAAAGCGCCGTTTGGCATCGTCGGCCTGGAGACGTCCGTGGCCCTGACCATGACGGCCCTTGTGCATACCGGCAAGATGACACCGACGCAGATGGTGGAACATATGAGTACCGTTCCGGCAAAGATACTGGGCATTGACAAAGGCAGCCTGAAACCGGGAAAGATGGCCGATATCACCGTGATCGACCCGGAGGCGGAATATACGATAGACAAGGAGACCTTTGTTTCCAAAGGCAAAAATACGCCGTTTGACGGATGGAAAGTGAAAGGGCGCGTCACGCGCACCATCGTCGCCGGCAAATGCGTTTATGAATACAGATGATAATGGAGGAGAATACAAGATGATCGATAAACTGGTAGAAAAGATACGTAAAACAGGAGCGCCCATCGAAGTGGGCCTTGACCCGATGCTGTCCTATGTTCCGGATCATATCCGCGAGAAAGCCTTCAAAGAATACGGCGAGACGCTGGAAGGCGCGGCGGAAGCCATCTGGCAGTTCAATAAAGGGATCGTTGACGCGGTATGCGACCTGATCCCGGCAGTCAAGCCCCAGATCGCCATGTACGAACAGTTCGGCATCCCGGGCATCCAGGCGTTTAAAAAGACATTGGATTACTGCCACGAAAAAGGCCTGCTCGTCATCGGCGATATCAAGCGAGGCGATATCGGGTCCACGTCCGGCGCCTACGCGACAGGGCATCTTGGCAAAGCCCAAGTGGGCAGCCAGCTGATCGCCGGTTTCGATGAAGATTTTATCACCATCAATCCGTATATGGGTACGGACAGCGTACAGCCTTTTATCGACGTGGCGGTACCGGAAAAGAAGGGGATGTTTATCCTCACAAAAACATCCAATCCCTCCAGCGGTGAATTTCAGGACCGCCTGATCGACGGACGGCCGTTATATGAATGGGTTGCCGAAAAGGTCGTGGAATGGGGCAGCCAGTATGTGGGCAGCTGCGGCTACAGTTATGTGGGCGCCGTCGTGGGCGCCACGTACCCGGAGATGGGCAAGACGCTCCGCCGTCTCATGCCGAAGACCTACATCCTTGTGCCGGGCTACGGCGCGCAGGGAGCGAAGGGAAGCGACCTTGTCAACTACTTCAACGAAGACGGGCTGGGCGCGATCGTCAATTCCTCCAGAGGCATCATCGCCGCCTGGAAAAAGGAAGAATACGCCGCGTTCGGCGCTGAAGGCTACGCGGACGCGTCCCGTCAGGCCGTGCTGGACATGATCGAAGACATCCAGACCGGAGCCGGATTACGATAAGGAGAGATACAGATGGAACAGATATACGCAGCAGTGATCGGACAGGAAAAACTGGCGTCCGACGTATACAGTATGTGGCTGGACGCGGGCGATAT